>CABXNE010000017.1 GCA_902513515.1 uncultured SAR86 cluster bacterium | reverse complement strand
AATAAAGGCGCCAAAGCAACACATGTATTTATTAACGGTAAGTATTTATTAACTTCTGTTCTTGCTTGGGAAATTAATTTTTCTTTAATTGCTCCACCTTTCCATGAAGTGCGGTCAGCAACCGAATCCCATTCAGCTTTTAATTCATCCATATAAACTTTATGGCCTGCATTAAAATACCAAATTCTTTCTAAGATTATTGCCCACATAAAGGCAGCAAGAATTGCGATCAGCCAAAGCACGCTACCCCCAGCAGACATAAAGTCTCTGAGAGTATTAAATGCTTCAGTGATTGCGTAAAACATTAATTAATTACTTTGAATCTGAATGTTCTGCTACTATCCCTGTGCTTTGTTCTTCGAGAACATTAATAATTCCTCTTGCTGATGAATTAGCAAAAGAGTGTAAAAGCGTTGTTGGAATAGCGACTACGAGTCCTAAAACAGTAGTAACAAGGGCTTGAGATATACCTCCGGCCATAATTTTAGGATCACCGGTACCAAATAATGTAATTTGTTGGAAGGTAACGATCATACCCGTAACCGTTCCTAATAAACCAGCCAACGGTGCGACAACTGAAATAATTTTTACAACCGGAATGCCTCGCTCAATTGCTGGTCTTTCAGCCATAATGGCTTCAGCAAGTCTTAGTTCTAAAGTTTCTATGTCTTTTTTCATATGTTCTTCACCCACAGCAAGCACTCTTCCCAATGGATTAGATTTATCATGAGTTTTTGATTTAGCCTGCTTGGCAACAGCAACACCCATTGTATAAAGAGTAAAGAGCTTCCAAAAAGCGATCCCTATACCGAACAAACCTACAAAAATAATAATATATCCGACTTCTCGACCTTGGTTAACTCTTTCCATTAGGCTTGGATTTTGAATTAAGTTAGCGAGTAAACTTCCACCAACAGGGCCGGTTGGATCTACACCAAACTTAATGACTTCTCCAACATCAGCTTTAGATAGTTTCTTTGCTGAACTTACATAGCGACCTTCTGGCTGCTTTCCTAGGAATGCATATTGACCTTTGCTGCCAATATATTCTAGGTACTTACCATTACAGATAGCATTGTAAAGCCCTACTCTGGTAACAACACAATTTTCTGACTCACCATCAAGATTAATGACATTTGCATTAAAAGAGACAACCTCAGAACCTGCAACCATCTCTCTTTGCAGTTCGTACCAAAGGCCCTCGAGTTCTCTGATTGTAGGGAGCTCTGTAGCACTAGACATTTTTGAAGATAAATCATTTAAGAATTTTTCTCTTTCCCTGCCATATTGAGCAGAAGTTAAAGAGTCAGCAAATAAAGCGCTGGCCTCACCTGCAGAACTTTGTAAATGACCAAAGAGCTCAACTAATGAGCCTAACTCTTTCTTATATGCAGCTTCTTTAACAACCAAAATTGAATCATTTTTCTTATATTCAGCTTCAAGCTGATCTGCGATTCTTTCCTGTCTGGCTAACTCTCTCTTTTCAGCTGCTAATTTTGCAGCTTGCTTGTTTTTATCAGCAAGGAAATCAGCCTCTCTTTTAGCATTGACACCCTGTTCAGTAGTTCTGCCCTGTTCAACTAACTGCAATAAGCCTTGAATAGTTGTAGGCTCACCTTCAGTTGCTTCTTGAGCAAAAGATGAGACAGATGCAGCCAATACAAAAGATAAAATATATTTATTTAAATTTTTCATGAAGCATCTCCTCTGTAGACAACCGGCAGCATCATGATATCCATAGGTGCTAGTTTTTGAGCCATTCTAATTCCATCTCTAACAGTTACCCTGTAGCTTCCAGATAATTCTTCCCATGTTCCAGTTTCGTTATCGTAATATCCTGTTTTTCTTTCATCCTTAGACTGGAAGAACATTCCCAATCTTCCGACTCTAAGAATATTTACAACCACCTCTTGTCCATCGAGAACGATTGTTTCATCGTATGCATCAAGCTTCCTGCCATACTCTGCTTCAATATTATAAGCTTCTAAAATTTGTCGTACTTGCTCAGAAGCTGTAACTTTTGGATTTGAAAGAGAGGACCTAACAAGATCCAATCTTTGCTTTCTTTCTTCTATGTGAAATGGCGTATCAAGATTTACATATTTTTCTAAACCTTCCAGCATTCTTTGTGCCAATGGTGGAATTTGTCTTTGCATGACCACAACCTGAATTAGTTGTTCATCATACTTATCCATCAAGTCAAGCTGAGCTTGAATTTGAATTCTTTTCTGTGCGTTGTAAAGCTTTAAGCCCTCAACTTGTTTTGAAACAACTTTAAACTCATTTACCAGCTTGTCTGTGGCTGATTCAGTTGCGTCAATTTTTGACTGAGATTGAGCAGAAAGCTCAGTGTTATCCCTTCCAACTTCTAATACTAGTTCCATCTCTGATGCGGCTACAAATGTAGTCAGCATAGTAAGAACTACTAAGCTTTTATTTAACATTATTATCTCCCCTGGAAAATTGGTTCACTAGTCTAACAGTGTAGTGAAATTATTCAAACTTTTTTAATGCTGAAATTGTACCTAATTTTGCACAAAATCGCCTAACAATGTAGGAAATATAATATTGGTAGAATATATCTATATTTTTATATTTTCAGAGCTTTTTGCTCTTATAAAAAAAATTTAGGTATTAGCTTGGGAGTAATCTGTTTATATTCTTTGTACTCATCAAGATGGCCCCATTTCTTATGGCCTCTATACTCTAGCATTCTCACGCCACTGACATAAACAAGCAGAAGGTATGAAAAGATGGGAGAAAAAACTGCTAAATAGTTCATACCCTCAAATGTGGATATGCCCATTACGGTTATGCCTGCCCATAAGGTGATTTCTCCAAAATAGTTCGGATGTCTGGATCTTGCCCATAGACCTTGATTTATAAACGAATCTTTGTTTTCTGGAATTGATCGAAATGCAGTTTTTTGATTGTCAGCTATTACTTCAAATGTAAATCCAAACAAAAACATAACAAGTCCTATTATAAATAAACTATTTATAACTGCTCCTGTTGAGCTTGCTATTGCTACAAATGCAGCAGAAGAGCATACAAAAACCCACATGCCCTGTATTGTCCAAGTCATAAAAAATTGAGAGAAAGAGGTCTTAATGGAGTTAAACCTATTATCTTTTCCATCTTTGGCAATTCTTAAAAATAAAAATGATCCCAGCCTTATAGCCCAAACCATAATTACAGTTCCTATTATTAGATTCCCCGGTTGGAGGGTTGTAAAACTATCCGTTGCATACAAGGCAAACAAAATAGTTATTATGTATGTCAAACTTCCGGTTAAATCATAGAATTTCTCTGTCTTCAAAATAAAGGCTGGAATATAAGCAACCCATTGAGTAATAAAAGATATTATAAATAATTGTTCAACCAGGTTAATGCCTGATACTTCTATGCTATTAAAAGAAATCGCATCAGTATAAAGCTTTGTAAAAATAAAAACCCCGGCAGCAATCGATAAATATGTTAAGTGTTTCATCATCCCTCCCACCCACATGTCCGTTCGGCATTTTGAACATCTAACCAATCCTTAAGAGGTTGATAATAGTTAAGCATTGATTTCCCACTTAATTCTCTAGTCCCAGTGAGCGCTTCTAATGCAGTCTGCCAATCTTTGCTTTGTCCAAGTGCAAGCATGGCTCTTAATTTTTCTCCAGCAAGCTCATTATCATAAATTGAGCATTCATGGAGAGGCCCATCGAAACCAATTTGATTACAAAGAGATTCATGGAATTGATATTGAAGAATTTTTGCTAAGTAATATCTGGTGTATGGCGTATTACCAGGAATATGATATTTTGCTCCTGGATCAAACGCATCTGCATCTCGATCTCGAGGCGCTCCAATGCCTTGGTAAAACTCTCTTAATGCCCACCAAGAGTTATTTAGCTCCTCGGGGCTGGTCTCGCCTGTAAAAACTTTTGCTCTCCATTTATCTAACATCAAAGTCCAAGGCACAGATACAACTCCATCAAGCGCTTGCTGCATCAATAGGGAAATTGGGTCTGCGTTTGCTTGCCTGGCTTCCTCCTCAGATACCATATCAATCTTTTGGAGATATTCTGGTGTAATTGATAGTGTTAATAGGTCTCCTACTGCCTCGTGAAACCCATCATTTGCTCCACTCTGAAAAATATCAGGGAGATCACTATAGGCTTGATAATAAAAAATATGGCCCAGCTCATGATGGATTGTTGAGAAATCTTCTGCGTTCCTTTCAATGCACATTTTTATTCGTAAATCATTAATATCTGAATTAAGATCCCATGCGGATGCATGACAGACAACATTTCGATCTTGGGGTTTTATAAAAAGTGATCTTTCCCAAAAAGAATCAGACAGAGGTTCAAACCCAAGCGAGAGGAAAAAGTTTTCAGCAATCTTTACCATTTCTATTTCGTCGACATCTTTCTCAATTAATATGTTGCTTAGGTTTATTTCTGAGGAGGATAAGCTGCCTTCAGGTGTGTAAACAAGGTCATAAATATTTGACCAAGATTGCCCCCACATATTTCCAAGAACATGTGCAGGTAAATTACCAGCCTTGCCTACAATTTCTTCACCATAATAATTTGATAGCTCATCACGAACATGGCAATGCAAGGCGTCATAAAGAGGCTTGAGTTCATCCCAGACCCTATCTGTTTCATCTAAAAACTCATCTGCAGGCATGTCATACTGACTGAACCACAGATCAGTCAAGCCATCATAACCGAGATCATTCGCGCCCCGATTCCCAATTTCAACCATTCTTAGATACATGTCCTTCATTGGCTTGCCAATATTTCTCCAGCCCTCCCATGCCTTTAGAAGCTCGTCTGGATCTCTAGAGTTATCAATAATGCTCTCAAATGCCTCTAAGTCATAACAATCATCATCTGCAAAACAATGTTGTCCAGTCCCATACATGGCGTCTAACTCAACGCTTATCGCAGAAATTTCTCCAGCTAACTCCTCATTTAAAGGTGACGGCATCACAAATGAGCTTTTAATAAGGTTAAGTTTTCTCCTGTTTTCTTCTGAAACCTCCACCCCATCAAAAGAAGAAGCCTGTCGAGCGCGCTCTAATGCAAGCAATTGGTATCTTTTGCCATAATCTGCAGCTACTTTCTGCGAATCATAAGTGATAAAATTAGCGCCTATCCAATAGGCCGAGCTTACAATAGGACCAAGGGTTTTATCTTCAAGCTCTACTTTTTGTAGAAATGCTTCTACATCGAGTTCAGTTAAGTCATTTGGTTGCTCACTTGAACACGAGGAAAGAGCTAGGATAGAAAGAAAAATAGTAGATAATAAAAATTTATACATTGCAAAGACCCTTTTTAAATACAATAAGAGAGTAAATCACACTATGAAAATATCAACAAGCCAATTCAGAAACGGTCTAAAGATTATCATGAATGATCAGCCCTGTTCTATTCTTGAGCATGAATTTCATAAACCTGGCAAAGGGCAAGCGGTGATGAGAGTAAAATTTAGAAATTTAATCACCGGCAAAGTTGTTGATAAAACTTATAAATCAGGTGAATCTGTAGAAGAGGCAGATGTAATGACGGTTGAGATGAGCTATCTTTATTCAGATGGAGAACAATGGCATTTTATGAATTCCTCTACATACGAGCAAATTGGTATTAATGGAAATGTTGTAGGCGAAGCAAAGAAATGGATTATTGGTCAAGAAAATTGTGAGGTTGTTATTTGGAATGAAGAGCCTATCTCAGTTGAGGCGCCTCCATTTGTTGAATTAAACATTGCAAAATCAGACCCTGGTATTAAAGGAGATACTGTATCTGGTACGACCAAGCCCGCTGAGCTAGAAACCGGGGTCATCATCCAAGTTCCCCTGTTTGTTGAAGAGGGAGAGAAAATTAAAGTGGATACAAGATCTGGTGAGTATTCGGGGCGCGTATAGACTTTGTATAACCAAATTTCATCTTCGCTAAATGATTTTATTGACAATGAATTATCTTTTAACTCAGATCAAAAGAAGACCTTATTAAATAAACACAAGCTAACCCTTGCAGATTCTCTACAAAAGGGTCACTGGACCACTAACCTATGTTTGATTGCATCCAATCTTGCAAAGAAAAATCCTCGAGATATAGCTTCAGCTCTTATACCAAGGCTAGAAAGCCAGCCTGAAATTGCAAAGGTAGAATTAGCAGGTCCCGGCTTCATAAATATATTTTTAAAGCGAGAAGCATTTTTAAACCAACTAGATGATGTTCATAAAAATCCAAATTCTTTTATCGATTCTTCTCATGAATCCAAAGAAAAAATACAGATAGAGTTTGTATCAGCTAATCCAACTGGTCCATTGCATGTGGGTCACGGTCGCGGCGCTGCCTATGGAGATGCCATTGGTCGAATCTTGCAGCGACTAGGTCATGAAGTATCTAGAGAATATTATGTGAATGATGCTGGTAGGCAAATTGATATTTTGGCATGCAGTATCTTTTTAAGAAAATTTGAATGCTTTGATGAGGATACTTTTCCAAATTCAGGATATAAAGGATCATACATTTTAGACATTGCTAAGGGTGTAGATATTGATCAAGCTTTAGCTCAATCAGAAAAAGAAAAGTTAATAGATAATCTTTCCGATGATGACGAAGAAAAAATAGATGAATTAATTGAGCGTATAAAAATTAATTATTCAAATAGTTGGTTATTAATAAGAGACTTTGGTCTGGCGTATGTAATTAAATCTATCAAAGAGGATTTAACTGAATTTAAGGTTATTTTTGATAATTGGTTTTTTGAATCTTCACTTGGAGAACTTGCAGACAAAAAATCAGAAATTTCTCAATCACTCAATCAAGTTAAAAAAGAGCATGCGTATGAAAAGAATGGTGCTATTTGGCTAGAGTCTACCAAATTTGGTGATGACAAAGATCGTGTCATTATCCGAGAAGATGGAAGGGGTACCTATCTGTCAGCTGATTTGGCTTATCACAGAAACAAATTAAGTAGGGGGTTTGACACCATTATAAATGTTTGGGGTTCAGATCATCATGGTTATATTAAAAGAATTGAGGCAACTATTGAGGCCATGGGTTACAGCAAAAAACAAATGCAGGTTCAGCTTGTTCAATTTGCCAGCCTTTTTGAAAATGGTTCAAAAATTAAAATGTCTACTCGAAGTGGGAATTTTTATACACTGAAACAATTAATTAATGATATTGGGCCTGATGCATCAAGATTCTACTATTTATCTAAACAAGCAGATCAACACCTAGATTTTGATATTGGGATTGCTAGGTCTAATTCTAAAGATAATCTTTATTATTATGTCCAATATGCACATGCAAGAATTTCTTCCGTAGAGAAAAAATATCTTGAGCTGGGCATGACTTTACCAAGTAAATTTAATGATACTGATTTCGATGGTTGCGATGAGCTACTTCAAATGGCTTTAAATGCTCAATTCGTCATTAGAAGTTCGGGGGAGAATCTACAGCCACATCTTATTGTTTATTATCTTAGAGACATCTCCCAAAGTTTTCATCAATTTTATAACAGCGTAAATATCCTTAATGCAAAAGAATCAGAGCAGAATAATATTATGCGAGCTTTAATCATTGTTAAATCTGTCATAGCATCCTCTTTGGAATTGTTAGGCATTGAGCCTTTAGAAAGAATGTAATTAATGTGAAAGATTTTGCTAAAAAACACCCCATAAATAAGCTAAAGACAAAAAGAGTTAAGACTTCTTTGCGCGCAAAAAGAGAACTCAATCAACCGCTAAAGATAAAACACTTGTTTGTCATTGGTGCTGTGAGCGCCCTGCTTCTATTTGCATCAAATCTAATACTGCAGACCGATGTTGTGAATATAAGAGGCAATGTCAGCAATCCAACAGTTGAAATTTTATATCCTATAGAGTTAGCAACAGATACTGTCCTTATTGAACTTGAAGGCATAGTTGTTGAAGAGGACTGTGAGTACCAGATCCAAATTGAATCGTATGGAAAAAGAATATATGCGCAGGAGCAACTTAGCTCCCTACTATCTTTAGGCTTAGAATCCTATGTTCAAAAAACATTTAGCTCAAAGCAACCTGAAAAACCATTATTCAGAGTTATGTCAGGCCCGTATTTGAATCTATCTGAAGTAAATAATGCTAGAGAGCTACTCATGAAAAATGGCAGGCAACCTCTTATCTACAAGAAATGCACCAAGGTATAGCAGGTAGACTCTTAGAAATTTCTAACAAGGTTCAAGCAGCTTGCTATCAAGCTCAGCGATCTAAGGAAGAGATAAAACTGGTCGCTGTATCCAAGTTACAGTCTGTTGATGTTATCAATGAGGCTTACGCACTTGGGATAAATAATTTTGGGGAAAATTATGCACAAGAATTGGCTGAAAAATCCCTAGCATGCCCCAAGGATATTATTTGGCATTTTATAGGCCCCATACAATCAAATAAAGTTAGCTTAATTGCAAAATATGCTAATTGGGTGCACTCAATAGACAGGGAAAAAGTTGCTAGGAAGCTAAACGATGCATTAGAGACTGAGGGCAAAAAAATTCATGCACTGGTGCAGGTCAATATTGATCGAGAAGAGTCTAAGTCAGGAATTCTTGCAGAAGAAGCTGTTGATTTTACTAACGAACTGATTGTCCATTATCCAAACTTGATACTCGAGGGCTTAATGTTTATGCCTAAGATTACTGCCTCTAAAAAAGCTAAAATGGATACTATGAACAAAATAATGGACCTACAACAATTGCTATCATCTAAAATCCCTAGTTGCAGTCACTTGTCTCTAGGAACATCGAGCGACTTTGAGGAATCTATTCTATCAGGCTCAACAATCCTAAGAATTGGCGAGAGTTTGTTGGGCAAAAGATCATGAAAATTTGTTTTCTGGGATGTGGCAACATCACTCAAGCAATCATTGATGGGTTATTAAAGAGCGGCATTTCATCATCTGGCATTTATTGCATTGAAAGAAATGAGCAAAGAGTTGAATCACTAAGAACACAGAATTTACAAACAATTGAATTAAAAGATCTAGCTTCGATGGATTTTGATTTAATTTTGCTTGCGGTAAAACCCAAGGATGCTTTGAGCGCCGAACAAAGCATTTTTAAGATGGCGCCAGCAGCAGCCATCTTAAGTGTGGTTGCGGGGATTGGTATAGAAAAGTATTCACAACCCAATACAATAATACGTGCAATGCCAAATACAGCATGTGCTTTTGGCAAGGGTGTAACAGCTATCTATGCGGCTGATCAAAGCTCAGCAGGATTCAAAAATGCAAAAAGCTTATTTTCAAAAATTGGACATGTTTTAATGCTTCAAAGTGAGGATGAGATGCATAGGTTCACTAGCGTCATAGGAAGTGGTCAAGCCTTTCTTTTTCAAGTACTTGATATCTACCTTAAGGAGTTAGAAAAAATTTCAACAACTAATCAAGCGGCAGCTAAATCAATGTTTCAAGACTTTATCAGCAGCTTGGTTGATTCATTTTCTCAAGAGCAAAACTTTGAAAGCTTAATAAATAAGATAAAATCTCCAGGAGGCACAACTCAAGCTGGTTTAGAATCTCTTAAAAAGAATAATCTTGAAAAGATTTTAAAAGATGCTTTTCGGGCAGCTGAGGATAGATCAATTGAAATTAGCAATGAACAATAACAAATATTTTAGGCAATATGATTAGCGTAGGAGCATTAATTCTCGGCTTTGCTAGCTATGCTTTTATGGTGCTTTCAGTTTTTCGACTCCTTCGAGTTAACTATTTCAATCCAATAGTGAAATTATTTGCGACTTATCTAGAGCCAATCTCAAAAACTCTTTTCTTCTTTTTACCTCCTTTATTTGCAGCTATTGCTTTTTCTTTAGTTCTAAAGTTTTCTTCTTTTTATCTTGCTTATTCTTCTGGATATGAAACCCTGACCCTCTTCTATATCTCTGTCATAGATGTTATTAATTCTGCGTTTAGAATATTGTTTTATAGTGTTATTGGTTCAGTAGTTTTGAGCTGGGTAGCTCCTGGTAATAACCACCCTTTGTTACAAATTATTGAAGAAGTTTCTGCTGGCGTTTTAGACCCCATAAGAAGATTTATGCCGCCGATGGGTGGACTAGATTTTACTCCGATAATAGGGCTGTTGATTTTAAATCTAATAAATACATCTTTTATACAAATTATTCGTTCTTTGCTATGAAAGTAATTACAAAAAAAATTCCTTTTAGCAATCCTTTGACCCTTCAATCTGGTCAGACTTTATCTAGTTTTGAGTTAATGACTGAAACCTATGGAGAGCTAAACTCAGAAAGAACCAATGCCGTCTTAGTGTGCCATGCCTTCTCTGGCAATCATCATGCAGCTGGCATAAAAGACGGAGATAAAAAACCTGGTTGGTGGGATGAAATAATTGGAGATGGTAAAACAATTGATACAACAAAATTTTTTGTTGTATCCCTCAATAACATTGGTGGCTGCCATGGTTCTTCTGGGCCTACAACTATTTCTTCTGAGTCAGGTCAACCTTATGGAGCAAGTTTTCCTGAGGTGTCAGTACGTGATTGGGTAGAAACTCAAAAAATACTAGCTGATCATTTTGAAATTAATTGCTGGGAAATGGTTGCCGGAGGAAGTTTAGGCGGAATGCAAGCGCTTCAATGGGCAATTTCATATCCTGAAAGAATCAAAAAAGCTGCAATTATTGCTGCTTCTTCAAAAATAAGTACGCAAAATATTGCATTAAACGAAGTTGCCAGAGAAATAATTAAAAAGGATGAAAATTTCCATAACGGTGATTACCTGGCTCAAGATAAGTCACCTAGCAAGGGGCTGAAAGCTGCAAGGATGCTTGGCCATATAACTTATTTGTCTGAATCTAATATGAGTAAAAGGTTTGGAAGGAAACTGCAAGATCCTGAAAATAAAATGGATGCAGACATAAACTATGAAGTAGAAAACTATCTTCAGTATAAGGGTGAGCAATTTGCTAAAACCTTCGATGCGAACAGCTATATCCTTATGACCAAAGCCATGGATAGTTTTGATCCAGCAAGGGATTTTGATAATGATTTGGTGAAATGTCTTCAAAGCACCCAAGCCAAGTTACTGATCTCATCTTTTGATTCAGATTGGCTATTTCCTAAAGAGTATGGATTAGACATCCAAATGTCTGCTATTAAGGCGGGTATTGATAGTACCTACATAGAGCTGGATGGCGATTACGGTCATGACAGCTTTCTTTTTTATTCTGATCAGTATGCTTCTGCGCTGAAAAACTTCTTAAATTCTAATGGATAACAAACTTCAATCAATCGTTCTGGATTGGATACCCAATCACTCTAAGGTTGTAGATTTTGGATGCGGGGATGGCACTCTTCTTAGAATATTAACTGAGCATAAATCTGTTACCGGTTATGGAGTAGAGAATGATCCAGAAAAAATTAATGCTTGCATTATCAATGGTGTATCCGTGATTCAACAAGATATTGATGCTGGCATCCAAAACTATAAAGGCATGGGTTTTAATTTTGCAGTTATGGCTAGCTCCATTCAGTGCTTAAGAAAGCCTAGGGATGCAATGAAAAATATATTAGAGGTTGCAAATGAGTGCGTGATTACATTGCCTAATTTTGGAAACTGGGAACTTCGGTTGGGAATATTGAATGGCAAAATGCCTTCCTCAACTCAACTTCCAGCCAAATGGTATGAAACAAAGAATCTTCATCTTTGTACAATTGCAGATTTTGAAGAGTTATGTAGTGAAGAATCTTTTACCATTAAAAAGACGGTCTATTTAAATCGTCGAGGCAGCTCTTCGTGGCTAGCTAATACTTTCCCTAACTTATTTGCTGCTCAAGCAGTCTATCTCATTGGCTGATCAAGCAACCATCGTTGTTGCGACTAACAATCCAGGTAAATTAAAGGAGTTTACCCTGCTGCTGCCTAACTTTAAGATAATCTCACAAAGCTCTTTGGGTATAACGCCTGATGAGGAACTGGGTGAGACATTCTTTGAAAATAGCCTACAAAAAGCTCGAGTAGCAAATACAGCTTCTGGCATGGTGTCGCTGGGGGATGATTCAGGCTTGATTGTGCCTGCCTTAAATAATTTACCAGGATTGCAGTCGGCTAGGTATGCACATGGGAGCGCAACAGATGAAGAAAATAGGCAACATCTAAAAAAAGAACTTGAAAAAATGGAGTTAAATCAAGCGAAGGCATACTTTGTATGCGTGCTTGTTCTAGTGCAAGTTCCTACAGACCCATTCCCTCTTATTGCAACTGGGCTCTTGGAAGGCTCGGTAAAAACAACAATGCAAGGAGCCAATGGATTTGGATATGATCCTATGTTCTATCCAAAAGATAGCAATGTATCCTTAGGAGAAATGAGTGGAGATGAAAAAGCTTTGCTAAGCCACAGAGGGCAGGCTATTCAAATTTTAAAAAGAAAGATTGAAGGGTTTACTTCTGAATAAAATACCTCTCAGTCTTTATGTTCATCTGCCCTGGTGTGAAACACAGTGTCCCTACTGTGATTTTTCTATCACCACTGATCCTGTAAGTGGTAATGATGCAAAATTGGCAGAAGCAATCATCAAAGACATCAACCAATCCGATGATCTAATAGCTGGCAGGAAATTTAAAAGCATTTATTTTGGCGGAGGTACCCCGTCTCTTGCTTCGGTTGAATCAATCAAATACATATTAGATTCTATTAAAGAAAGGTTTTCATCTGAAGAGACCGAAATAACTTTAGAGATGAATCCTAGCAATGCGTCTGAAGATAAAATTGATGAATTATTAATGGCAGGCATAAATCGAATATCATTGGGCATCCAAAGTTATAACAATCAAGAGTTGCAAGCATTGGGGCGCAATCATGATCGAGAATCAGCAATTCAGGCCACCCAAGCGCTTAAGGGAATTAATTCAACCATTGATTTAATCTATGGCATTGAAAAGCAAACAACTGAATCATTTACGGCAAACTTAGAAAAAATTATTCAATCCAATATAAATCATTTGTCTTTGTATCAATTAACAATCGAGCCAAATACTATTTTTTATAAAAAAGAGCTTATGCTCCCTGATGAAGAGACAATCGAAAAAATTGAACTTATTGCAAAAGAGCTACTAGAGAAAAATGGGTACCAACAATATGAAGTATCTTCTTGGGCAAAGGCGGGATATGAAAGCCAGCATAATTTAAATTATTGGCAGTTTGGTGATTTTTTAGGGGTGGGTCCAGGCTCACATAGCAAAATCTCAAATGAGCAAGAAATTATAAGATACAGAAAAATTAAACCCTTGGGGGGATACATACAAAATCAAAGATCAACTGACTTAAAAACTATCTCGGATAATGAGCTTGATATAGATCTTGCAATGAATTTACTAAGAATTAAAAACGGTCTTCAGCAAAAAGACTTAACAATTGCCCTGCCTGCAAGTTTCTTAAAAAAATATCAAAGGGGTCTTGATGAGGGTTTGCTTTTAAAGGATAGAATTGGAGCAACTCAAAAAGGATATCGATTCCTCAATGAGACTATTCAATTATTTTTTTAGAACTTTTAATAAAAAAGTATGTATCGATCTGCCCTCATTGATTGCTCTCTGTTGGAAACGAGTGATGGGCATGTCTTCATTAGAAATTTTTTTAAAAGAAAAAAGTTCTTTGGTTTTTTCAACATCTTCCTCAATAGATTCAGCATAATTATCCCAATCCGTTGAGATATATACCATCCCATCTTTTCTGAGGACTTTGGCTAAAACTTTTAAGAAGTCATGTTTAATTAGCCTGCGTTTATGATGCCTAGCTTTAGGCCATGGATCAGGGCAAATAATATAGACTTCATCAAACATTTCTTTTGGTAGATTTAAAAGAAGCTCGCGTACATCATCGTCATAAATTTTTATATTGTTTAAAGAGTGTTGAGCAATGCTATTTAAGAGACTGCCTATGCCTGAGAGGTATACTTCTGAAGCAACTATTAATGCATTTGGGTTTTTGGCTGCTAAGAAAGATGTATTTTCTCCATTTCCAAAACCTATTTCTAAAATAATTTTTTCATGGCTCTTAGATAATTCTGAGAGCTCCCTGGGTCCTGTGAGATGATGATGTTCCAGCGATTCTAATGCGATTCTTTGAGATGCAGTTATGCGCCCAAGCCTTTTTACAAAACTTGTTAAGTAGGGTTTATCTTGATTAATGGGAGGGTGCCTTACTTAGGCTGCATTAGACATGGCTGCTTTGAGTTTTTTCAATGCTCCATTTTCAATCTGTCTAATTCTTTCTGCAGAAACATTGTACTCATCGGCTAAGTCATGAAGAGTTTCTTTTTCATCGGCAAGGTATCTTCTTGCGATAATGTCTTTGCTGCGATCATCCAGGCTAGACAGGGCCATGGAAAGCTCTTGTGAATTATGATCAGAAACTTCTTGCGCCTCTACCAAAATTTCCGGGCTAGACGATTTGTCTTCAAGATACTGAGACGGAGACAGAATGTCGCCCTCATCATCGCTACCAACTGGCGCATCAAATGCTGAGTCATGCGAGGTCAATCGATTTTCCATGTGCAAGACATCTTTCACCTGCACATTCAGGTCTTCAGCAATCTTTTCGGCTTCTTCTTGTGTTAACCAATCCAGTGTTTTCTTTTTACTTCTAAGGTTAAAGAAAAGCTTTCTTTGAGCTTTTGTAGTTGCAATCTTTACCATTCTCCAATTCTTAAGAATGTACTCGTGGATTTCAGCTTTAATCCAGTGCACTGCAAAAGAAACAACCTTCACTCCTCTGTTTGGATCAAATCGATCAACGGCTTTCATAAGCCCAACATTGCCTTCCTGAATAATATCAGCGAGAGGCAAGCCATAGCCTTGATAAGATCTTGCTATATGCACTACAAATCTTAAGTGTGAAAGCACCAGCTGACGAGCAGCTTCAAGATCATTGTTCTCATAAAGCTTTTGCGCAAGCTCTTGTTCCTGTTCAGCAGTCAGAATAGGAATAGCATGCACACAAGACAAATAGGATTCTATATCCTTGCCTGGAGTAGAAAGCGTTATTGTTTGTAAGTCTGTACTCATATATATGTTTTACTAATAACCAATTATAACTCATAGTTATTAGGAACAGATAATTATAGCAAATTTTTACTAAAACCACCCATTAGAGACAAAATTGTCCTTTTTTCGTTCAAATTACTTATTCCGATGAACATAGGATTTAATATGCTGTCTTTTTTCCCATATTCAAGGGGTTTTTGATTATCTATTTGAAAAATTCCTCCGCCCCTAGATCGAAGAACGGCATCTGCAGCTGCTATGTCCCACTCAGAAGTGGGGCCAAATCGTGGATAAATATCAGCTGTTTTATCTGCCAAGGCACAAATTTTAAGAGAGCTGCCCTTAGATATAATCTTCAATCTCTTTCCTTTTTTATCTAAAAAATTTAAAAAGGCTGTATCTATAACTGTTCTGTGACTTTTGCTGGTAACTATTCGTAGAATTGATCGTTTTTTATTGTCAGTTTTTGTCTTGTTATTTAGTTGAGTTGCTATGCCTGACCAGACCTTATCAAAAGCTGGTGCCCCCACTACACCTAGTACAGGCTTGCCATTTTGAATGAGTGCAATGTTGGTTGTGAACTCGTCTGATTTATTAACAAACTCTTTAGTCCCGTCAATGGGATCAATGATCCAAAACTCTTTTGCTGGCTTATATTTTTTTTGCTTAAAGCTTTCTTCTGAAACGACTGGGATATCAGGAAAGTGCTTCTCCAGAAAATTTACTATTACTTTATGAGCATGCATATCTGCAGCGGTCACAGGCGACCCATCTTTTTTCTCTTGTACGCTTGACCTTGGATTCCGGTAAATTTTAAGAATCTCTGGAAATAAACTACGCGTTAATTCCTCTAATTGAGGGATAATAGGCTCTAAATTTTTAGATAACATTTCATTAATGGTAAAGCTTAATTCTACCACTGCAATTCTCTCAGATCTTGACGGAGTGATCTTAAATCTTGATTACGATATAAAGTTTTGGGAATCATGGCTCCCTGAGCATGTGGCCAACCAATCAAACCAGAGTCTAGACGAAACCAAAGCAAAGATACAGGCAGAAATTGATATTCAAAGAGGAACTCTAAATTTTTATGACCTAAATTATTGGGATGATTTGCTGAATGTTGACTGCATGCAGATCATTAAAGAACAGGAAGAAAAGTGCTCTTACTTAGAAGGCTCATATGAGGCTTTACAAAAATTATCAACTTTGAAAAACCCTAAGCATATTCTTACCAATGGAGACCCAAGGTTGCAGGAATACAAAGCGGAGATTCAAAAATTTCTTGAATTTTTTGATTCAATTTTTTATAGCATGCAGGCGGGCTACCCCAAAGAGCAAAAAGAGTTCTGGACTTTAGTAAGGCATAATTTAAATCTAGATTTCGAAGATGTAGTATTTATTGATGATGATTTTAAAGTCGTCACAGCTGCTGCTAAAGTAGGAATCAAGCAAGTGGTCTGGATTACTCCAGGTAAAAATAGAATTTTGCAAAATGGGGTTGAGACTTTTCCAAGTCTAGCTGACTTAGCTGCTGCAATTAGTTGAATCTAGGTTCTCATAATCGAGAGCCTGCAAAATACGATCAAAAATTTCTGTGTTATCCATCACCCCGCTAAAGAGTTCTGCGCCTGGACCATAAGCATAAATATTTATGGGTGACAGGTCATGGCTCCCAGTGGTCCATTGAGCTGGAATCTTTGAACCTTTTGGACGCTGCAGAACTAAGCCGCCTGTAGCATGATCGGCGGTAACAAGAATTAAAGTGTCTTCGTTTTCAATAGCAAAATTTGTAGCAGCTTGAACTGCTGCATTAAAATCAGTGAATTCTGCAAGCATATATTCAACATTGTTATCGTGGCCCGCCCAATCTATTTGACTGCCTTCAGACATTAAGAAAAATCCTGTGCAATTTTTTGATTTTTCTTCAAGAAAACTAAGGGCAACTTGTGTCATTTCAAGTTGAGTTGGGGGTCCCAATCTTCTATCGAAACCATCTTCAGCAAATAATCCAATCACTTGTTCTTTAGTAGATAGTAAATTTGAATCTAGCTGCTCATTGTCATAAATCATATAGGGGCCATCTTCAGATTTACCCAAGTTAAAAAACTCTGCGCCGCCGCCAAGAGCAATATCTATATCAGAATCGACGAGCATTTTTGCAATTTCTTTTTCTTTATACCGATTATCTATGTGAGCATAAAAGGCTGCTGGAGTTGCATGAGTAATGGATGAAGTTGCAACCAGGCCAGACTTATAACCTTTCGTGCTTAGGAGCTCAGGAATGGTGGGAAGAAATTTCTTCTCAGCATCAACTGCCAAGTACCCATTGATTGTCTTGATTCCAGTGGCCCAAGTTGTAGCAGAGGCAGCTGAATCAGTGTAAAGACTTTCTGCAGAGTGATTATAAACAATGCCGGTAATAGGAAAGTTTTCAAACGAGAGTCTGTGATCAGGGCCGCCGGTTGCAAATTTTGCTAAAGTGACTTGATTAGGGCCCATGCCATCTCCAATAAACAAAATAACATTTTTTGCTTTTGACTTTGATGCTCTTTCAAGAGTCACAGATGATTTTGTATCAGAACCTATAGCAACCAACTCAATATTTTCTCCAGATCCACAAGCAAAAAGCACGTAGGTGCTGACAATGAGCAAAGATTTTTTCATGATATTACCTAATGGGTTCCAGTGATTCTAAGCGAGTATTATGCACCTCATCAGGAGAAAGCGAATAATCAAAATCATACAGGGCTCCTTCCCAATCACCATAAGCAATATTTTGAAGCATGAACCACTTTACTCCCCAATAATCAGAATAATTTTCTACAACATCTTTTCTTTGGTTCGGACCCAAAGCATTGTCTTTAGCATCTACAAAATCTCCTAGATTATCCCCGATCATCAAGAGCACTCTATAATCTTTCCCCACCAATGCCCTTCTTGGACCTTTATCGGAATTCCAGTTATTTTCTCCACGCATTAAAATTGTCTCTTTGGATTGATCCCAGGGAATTCCTAGTTGAGTAAGATTCTTTTTAGTTGCTTCCTTTAACTCAACCACTCGGTTGGTGACATAGAAAATTGTCACATCTTTGGAGGCAGCATAATTCAGAAAATCTTTTGCCCCTGGAACTTCAGTTGCAATAGCCTCCTTGCCCCAACTAACCCATCCCTCTGGATACTTGGTTCCATCAAGAATCATCCTGGCTTCATAAGCGGTGTTGTCCAAAACGGTCTCGTCTACATCAACGATAATCGCTGTCTTTTTGCCCTTAATGTTTTGACCAGGCAATGCACTCCAAGAAGGATCTGCCAAAGCTTTATCTAAAGATTGTCTGGCTGATCTAAAAGTTTGAAGACTTCCAGCCAGCCTCTCAGCTGCAGTTTGCTGAAAAAGAACAGCCATAATATTTTGCTCTTTTAAATCTCCAACATCCTTATTTACCACTTCAGCAAAAATAATTTCTGTTGTAATCAGAGCATTTAAAAGAAATAAAGTTTGCCAGAGACGTGCTTTCATAGATTCAAGCCATTATAATTTTTTGTTTAGATAACCTATTGTAGCTATGAGCAAAGAAATAATCAGCAAATTAGATGAGTTAGATAACGGACTCAAAAAACTCAGCACTGAGAGAAAAGTGGTCCTTCCTCATCATAAAACATTCGAATTGGTAGATGAGTTAAGAGAGATCGTTGAAAACATCAAAAATGAGGTGGGTGCAAATGAGTAAATACACATGCTTTGATGTCAGCGTTAAGGACAATGTTGCTCATGTGATAATGAGCCGTCCAGATGAATTTAATTCTATGACACGATTATTCTGGAAAGAGCTGCCAGAAATAGTTAAAGAACTAGATAAAAATGCTGAAGCAAGGGTTATTTTGCTTAGAGGTGAGGGTAAGCATTTTAATGCTGGCATGGATTTAGCTAATTTTGCTCCTGCGGATAAGAACGGTCCCAAGAAAGACCCCGCACGAATGCGAGAAACTTTTTATCATGAAGTCTTGGAACTCCAAAATACCTTTTCTGCCCTCGAAGAATGTCGTATGCCGACTATTGCATCCATTCAAGGAGCTTGTGTTGGCGGTGGCATAGATATGGTTTCTGCTTGTGATATTAGACACTGCTCATCAGATGCTTTCTTTAAAATTGCAGAAGTTGATATTGGATTAGCGGCAGATGTTGGAACCTTGCAAAGACTACCAACGTTGATGCCACTTGGTGCCGTGAGAGAACTTTCTTACACCGGTAGAAAATTTCTTCCAGCTGAAGCCCTAGAGCTTGGCTTTATGAATAAAGTGTTTGAAAGCAGAGAAGAGCTAGAAAAAGGCTCGCTAGAATTAGCAAAAGAAATTGCCTCTAAATCTCCGCTTGTTACTCGGGTAATTAAAAAGCAAATTAACTATGCGCGTGATCACAGTGTAAAAGAATCTCTCGATTATCATGCTGCATGGAATTCTTCATTAATCAGCGGTCAAGACATGGAAGCTGCGATGAAGGCTTTTATGGATAAATCAAAAGCTAATTATGATGACTTAGAGCCAACGCATTCATTTTGGGAAAAAGACGGTTTAGTTCCTTAAGAAAACAGGCTCTGATTCAGTCGAAAGCTTTTTAGAATATTTGTAACCCTCAGCATCAAAATTTTTTAAGTCCTCAGACTTGGTAACTTTGTTTTTAATCATCCAGTGACTCATGTAACCTCGGGCTTTTTTTGCATAGAAACTAATGAGTTTGTATTCACCATTTTTGAAATCTTTAAAAACAGGTGAGACAACTTCAACATCTACTGGCAAGGAGCCCACAACAGTGAAATATTCTTTTGATGCAAGATTAATCACAAGATTGGATTTATTCGCTTTCAATTCCTTCAAAATATTCTCTTGAACTTTATTGCCCCAAAACTCATATAAATTCTTACCTTTAGAATTTTGCAACTTTGTGCCCATCTCTAATCGATATGGCTTGATAACATCAAGAGGTCTTAGCTCTCCATATAAGCCAGATAAAATTCTTAAATGCTTTTGAGCAAAGGTGATATCTTTTTTATTAAAAGTATCTGCTTGCAGACCTTGGTAAACATCACCCTGAAATACAAATAAGGCTGGTTGGCTATCAGCGCTCATTTTTTTAGCTGCCGACCAGCTTTGATAACGATCAAAATTCAAAGTTGCCAGCTTATCACTGATCCCCATAAGTGAAGCAATATCCTTAGGCTCTTTTGTTTTAAGCTCTTTAATTAACTTAGCTGAATCAGATAAAAATGCTGGAGCGGTCGGCTCCACATCAAATTCTTTGGTGTAATCAAGAGTCTTGGCTGGTGATAATAAAACGATCATGGTTCTTATTTTAACCAAATCTCTTTAATATACATAGCATGAGTGATTACTTGGGACGATTTTTTGCACGCCTGATACCTGTTTTGTTGATATTGGTCATGGTGGTTGTCATTGGTCGTTATTTTTTTGGGATTGGAAGAGTGGATATCCAGGAATTAGCTTTGTATGTCCATGCCCTTATTTTTCTGGGCTGCGCTGGTTGGGCGTATTCTGCAGATGAGCATGTTCGAGTGGACATTTTTTATCGCAATGCGTCCCCTGCATATAAAAAACTGGTTAACACTTTTGGAATATTATTTTTTCTTCTACCAATGATTGGTGTTCTGGGGTACTACGCCGCAGATTTTGTTGCAGCTTCTTGGTCTGTTTGGGAAATATCTACTGAGCCAGGTGGGCTGAGCATTGTTTATATCCAAAAATCTTTTATTTTTTTATTTCCACTGGTTTTAGCTTTGGCTGGAATCAAGGAGCTATATAGAACATGGAAATAATTCCAATTCTTTTAATAGTTCTAATTTGTGCTGCCCTGCTGCTTGGTTACCCAGTAGCCTTCACGCTTGCTGGAACCTCAATCTTGTTTGCACTCCTTGGTATCGCATTAGATTTTTTTGATCCTAATTTATTTAAAACCCTGCCCATGCGCATCTTTGGAATCATGAACAACCAAACATTGCTAGCTGTGCCGCTCTTTGTCTTTATGGGTGTGGTCTTAGAAAGATCTGGCATTGCAGCCAAGATGCTAAGAGATATGGCCATAGTCTTTAAAAATACAAATTCTGGTTTGAGTATTTCTATTATTATTGTTGGTGCCCTTTTGGCAGCTAGCACTGGAATTGTTGGTGCAACCGTTGTGACCATGGGTCTGATGTCCCTGCCCGCCATGTTAAAACAAGGGTATGACAAAGATTTTGCTTCGGGGTTAGTTGCCTCCACTGGAACGTTAGGCCAGATTATCCCTCCTTCCATAGCTCTGGTCTTGCTTGGAGATGTGATGTCAAATGCCTATCAAAGAGCCCAAAACAATATGGGAGTATTTTCACAAGAAACTGTATCCGTAGGAGATTTATTTGTCGGAGCAATTGTTCCAGGCATGATGATTGTTGCAGGGTATTTAATTTACACCATCCTTATTAATCGAAAGAAAGAATTTTTACCAGTAGATGAAATTGAGGGTGAGGCAAACATCTTCAAAACTCTCCTCCCACCAGCAACCCTTATTTTTGTTGTTCTTGGATCCATCATTGCAGGGATAGCAACGCCAACTGAAGCGGCGGGCGTTGGAGCTTTTGGAGCGCTCATTATTGCGGGACTTAATGGCAGTACAAATTTAGAGCTGCTAAGAGCAACTAGCTATAAAGCTGCAACAGTTACAACCATGATTTTCAGCATTCTTATTGGCGCTTCAATTTTCTCCTTAATCTTTCGAGGTGTGGGTGGCGACCTTTTGGTAGATCAAATTTTTGAAATGATGCCAGGCGGAAAATATACAGCCCTTTTATTTATTCTGCTCGCAATTTTCCTTTTTGGTTTTATCTTAGACTTTATAGAAATTTGTTATGTGATTATTCCCTTGGTAGCACCGCCTCTTTTGATGATGGGATTTGATCCAGTGTGGCTTGGAATATTAATGGCCATAAACTTACAGACATCTTTCTTAACTCCGCCCTTTGGCTTTTCTCTTTTCTATCTTAGGGGCGTTGCAGATGAAAATATTAAAACAACTGATATTTACAAAGGAGTGATTCCTTTTATCTTAATCCAACTAATTGTCCTGTTGACAGTAATGATTTTCCCATTTTTCATCATATAGTTTAACGAATAATGATGATGCTTAAATCTTAAATTTAGAGATCAATTCCAAACTCAAGCCTGATCCTGTCAGAAGCACTTTCAAAATTTGGTTCAAAAATTTGATCTCGACCTTGAAGTAAAAAAGGATCATCCATGAATGGGTTGTTAATTACCGCCCTTAAATAATATTTTTTAGGGAGCGCGTGAAAAGAAATTCCAAGCTTTGATTCAGATGTATATAGTTTAAGTATTTTGTTTTCTTCGTTATCAGAAGAATCGGGTGCAATCAACCAAATTGCACCCATTAACACTGCAACTCCCGCAAAAATTCCTGCAATATCAACAGGAACATCTTCATAGCTACATGATCCTTCTGCTGTTGTTATAGAGGTAGGCGTCCATGATGTGTAATAAGATGTTCCTCCAATAGTTGTATTTTCACAACCATAGTCATCTCCATATGCGCCCATTAATGTTGTTGAAAAAATTAATGGCAAGGATAAAAATAAGGATAAATAATTCATTGCTTAACAATAAATGAATTACAGAACTAATTCAATTTGCTAAAAAATACTAATTAAACTTTAAAGGCCTGCATTATTTTTTTCTAATGCTCTTTCTGCTCGATAGCTGGATCTAACCATAGGACCAGAGACAACTTCTAAAAATCCTTTTGCTAATCCAATATCTCGATAGCGATCAAATTCTTCTGGGGTCACCCATCTTTCAACAGGCAAGTGATTAAGTGTTGGTCTCAAGTATTGTCCTAAAGTAAGTATGTCTACTTTGTTAGCAATCAGATCATCCATCGTCTCTTCTATCTCAGCATCCGTTTCGCCTAAGCCTAGAATCAAACTCGTTTTCGTTAAAACTTTTGAGTTGATTTTTTTAGATTCTGCCAAGACTTCAAGGGTCTGCTCATACCCCGCCCTGATATCCCTAACTGGATGAGTGAGTCTTTTCACGGTCTCTACATTTTGAGCAAAAACTTCCAGCCCACAATTAACCAATGTTTCGATAGATGAGGATAGTCCTTTAAAATCTGGAGTTAATGCCTCAACTGCGGTGTGTGGATTGAGCTCTTTAATAGCTTTAACGGTTTGTGCATAGTGCTCTGCTCCACCATCTTCTAAATCATCTCTGTTGACAGAAGTTAACACTACATACTTAAGCCCCATGGTCTTTACAGCTTTAGCGGTGTGCATGGGCTCATCTAAATCAAGCCACCCTTTTGGATTGCCGGTATCAACAGAGCAAAACTTACAAGCTCTTGTGCAGACAGAGCCCATCAACATAAAGGTTGCAGTGCCAGCTGACCAGCACTCTGAAATATTTGGGCACATGGCTTCTTCGCAGACAGTATAGAGCTGCTTATCCTGAACTTGTTGTTTAACGGAATTAAATTTTTTATCAAACGTTGCCTTAACCCTAATCCACTCAGGTTTCTTCTGATTTGGAACAGATGAATACTGATTGGCTTTCTGACCATTTTTAACAGCTTTGATGCCATCTCTATTAATGATCTTTTGTGTTGGGATAATTTCCATTAACTAAACAATGTTTGCATTTCTTTTATTGCGACTGATTCTACATCTTCAAGGGTCACATTTGAATCAAAATGACTAATTTGGGTCACTTCCAAGCCTTCATAACCACATGGGTTGATAAAACTATAAGGAGTTAAATCCATGTCCACATTCAAACTAATGCCGTGATAAGTTCTACCTTTTGAAATTCTTAAACCAATGGATGCTATTTTTTTCTCCCCCACATAAACCCCAGGCGCGCCCTCAACAAAAGAGCTCTCAATGGAATAATGCTGCAGAATATTTTGAATCAAATTTTGTAAATTTGCTACCAGTGTCTTGGGTCCCATTCTTTTTTGTTTGATATCTAGCAAAAAATAAATGACTAGCTGACCTGGGCCATGAAAAGTAACTTCGCCACCCCTATCGGTCTGAATAACAGGAATATCTCCTGGGTTTAAAACATGGGAAGCATCTGCTGCAGTACCAAGAGTAAAAATAGATGGATGCTCTAACAACCAAATTTGATCTTTGAAAGATTCGGCTTGCACCAAAGAACGCATTTGATCATAAGTATCTTCATAGGCTTGTTTGCCTAAATTAAGAAACTCAGGAGTTGTCGTCACTGTTGGTGCGTGCCTCAACAAAAGCATCTTCGGCAATGGCGTGGAAACTTTTGACCTCTGCCATGAAAGTTTTAAAAGAATCGTAAACTTTTTTTACATCCGGATCATTGGCTGCAGAAGTCTCTAAAATCTCTTCGGAAATAGCGCGAAATTCATTGATCACATCTGCTGGCAATTCTCTTAATTGCACATCATGGTTGGTGATTAAATCCTGAAGCGCCCTGTTATTAGATGCTGTGTACTCATCCAATAAATCTTGATTCACTGCTTTAGCTGCTACCGTGACAATAGATTGAAGATGAGGCGGCAAAGAGTTCCATGCATCTAAATTAATCGTAAATTCCAACATGGAGCCTGGCTCGTGCCAACCTGGATAGTAATAATATTTTGCAACTTGCTGAAATCCAAAGGCAAGATCATTGTATGGACCTACCCATTCAACTGCATCTATAGTGCCTGTTTGCATGGCAGTATAAAGTTCTCCCCCAGGAATATTGACTGGAATACCGCCAGCTCTTTTAAAGACTTCACCACCAAAACCAGGAAAACGCATTTTTAAGCCCTTGATATCATCCAGTGAATTAATTTCTTTGTTAAACCAACCAAACATTTGGGTGCCAGTGTTTCCGCCAGGCAGGGGTTTCATGTTGAAGGGTTTATATAACTCTTCCCATAGCTCTAAGCCTCCACCACGATTAACCCAAGCATTAATTTCATCAGCCGTAAAACCAAAAGGCACACCTGCAAAAAACTGAGCAGCTGGAACTTTGCCTTTCCAATAATAAGCGCCTCCATGCCCCATTTCTACTGCGCCTGAAGAAACTGCATCAAAAACGCCCATGGCAGGAACAAATTCTCCAGCTCCATAAACTTTTACTTTAAGCTGGCCTTGCGACATTTCTTCGACCAACTTACTAAAACGCTCAGGAGCCATGCCTAGGCCAGGATAGTTCTTGGGCCAAGTAGTGACCAATGACCATGAAAAGTTTTGAGCCCTAACCTCATCTGCTGTATTTTGCTCTGCTTGTCCACACGCAAAAAGCAAACTTAAAGCCAGTCCAGTTATAAAAAAATTTTTCATCCCAACTTCTCCAATTTAGCAAAGGCGAGTACCAACCATTTACTTCCAGCTTTTTCAAAATTAATTTGAACTCTAGCCGATTCACCTGATCCTTCATAGTTTAAAACGACACCGAGTCCAAAGGTAGGGTGTACCACTTTTTGCCCTAAGCCAATGCCGACCTCATCTTTAAAGTCCATGGTTGATTTTTTTGGCTTACGAACATACGAAGTGGTCACTGAGGCACGGGGTCTTATCTCTTCAATAAAAACCGCAGGGATTTCTTTCAAAAATCTTGAGGGTGGATTAAATACATCCGATCCGTGCAATCTCCTTGATTCGGCGTGAGTTAAATATAATTTTTTCATGGCGCGAGTAATGCCGACATAGCAGAGTCTTCTTTCTTCCTCTAGTTGGGATGGAGATTCTATAGATCTACCATGCGGGAACAAAGTTTCCTCTAAA
>CABXNE010000016.1 GCA_902513515.1 uncultured SAR86 cluster bacterium | reverse complement strand
CATTTCTTCGTTAAGTGTCACCCTAGCAAATAGCGGCGCAGCGATCTCTGAAGACTCATCTTTAGGAACCGCTGTGGCATCATCAAGTCTGAATAATCCAAACAGCAATAGCATTACTTATTCTTTAAGTGGAACTGATAACAGTGATTTTGCAGTTGATAGCAGCGGCAATGTCACGCTAGCGAAACCTTTAAATATTTGGGACAGGAAGACCTATAGCTTAACATTAACCGCAGTTGGGGGTGGGACCACTATTACAGATACCTTTACAGTTAATGTGGGCAACGTAGAAGGAAGTAACAGTAACGAGGTAATTCTTATGCGCTATTCACAAGCTTATAATTCTGCCTCCAGAACAGGTTTTTCTGCTACAGCAACCCGTGGACCCTCGGGCTCAACTATGCCAGCAATTATCATGGAACAAGTTGGTAACCCTGGCGCGGGTACGTCGACTGATCCATATGGACTCAATGATTTAGATGTTAGTGGTCAGTATTGGATTGATCGTAGAACTGGTTATTCTTATGTAGGTACTATCACAAATGGTGGCAATCAAATGAATTGGCAGTATGTTTTCCCTATTTGCTTCGAATCAGGCGCTTGTGCAAGTTTAAGCAGTGATATTGCGGAAGGTATCTTTGCTCCCAACGAGACTCTAAGCGGAATAGCTGATGCTGCATATAAGAGCACCTTAGGAACCGTCGTTACAACCAATATAACTAAAGTGATCTCTGCAGCTGAAAATCGAGTAGGAGGGGGGCTTTCTTTCTGGTTTATGCTCACAGATCAAGATGCTCAAAATATTTCATACACCTCTAAAAACAACGGGAAAATGTGGTATACAAGTGCTGCTAGCAGTAACTATGCCAATTGGGGAACAGAAAACGGCAATTTGAGCACTCCTTTATTAACTGATCTTTTCGTTCCCGCTTCCACCCCCAATTTTTCAGATATAGATTTTTCTAGATACGATTTAGTTGTCTACCCGGTAATCGGTAATTACTCCTGCTCTGGTCTTACCGGATGTCTATACTTAACATCCAACTATACTCATTTTCAAAAATATCTAACGACATCCGACTCGCTTTTAGTGTTACACGGCGAAAATCAAAGCTGGGACGATCAAAATGATGCCATTGTTGTTTTTTTAGAATCCATTATGAGTGGCAGTGATTTTTCATGGCAAAATGGCGGCACAGAAGAAGCATTTGATACCTCAGTGCTTGGAGAGTCCATTGCAAGTAGTTATTCAGGGGGCACCCCCTACAGCGGTTCTACACTCATTTGTGATTCTGATTTTGATGATTATTGTTATACGACATTTGCTATATTTCCTGCCTCAATGACTGACTCACAATATGTTGGGGATGTAATAGTGTGGTTGGATGCAGATCGAATGGTATCCGCCAGTACTGCAGATACTGATATCTTAGAACTTGCTGCTAGCCGAAGCCAAACCGCAGTAACCTCAACTTATTCTTTATATGAAGATCAAGCAGTCCTGGCTGGCAGGGTGTATGAATACCAGGAAGATTTTGTTGATGGTTTGTGCAACACTGCTAGTGGCGGGTTCTCTGGCGGATCAAATAACGCCGGTTGCAGTGGAAGCAACAACATGGATTGGATTATAGCTTTCGCACCCCTTGCCATTGAAAATCATTTAACGAATTCTGGCACTGCTAACGATTATTTTTACCCTAATTTTATTCCCATCAATTTTTGGTCCTACGGTGATGTAGGGTTGAATTACTGCACGGGATTTGGTCACTCAGCAAGTGATTGCGAGGATGACTATAGCCTTCATTATAAATGGAACAGCTATGTTAGAGACAATCTAAATAACCACGTTATTAGCGACGCAAAGATTGGCACATATGCGAATAATACATTTCCTGAAGGCATGTCTATGTGGTGGCAGATGTTTCGCAGTACTGCTCAAAGTAATACCGCTGGCACCAATGGAGAAAATCGCTTAGTTGGGCCAGGCTTATGGGCGCAGATTTCTTTCAAAGATGGCTATGATGGTGCTTCTGGGTCGACCACACGTGATGATCAAGAGAGCTTATTAAACGTGGTCATCTCACAGATTAAGGACAGGCAATATAACACTACCAAATATTCATCAGGTGACACAGGTCTTTACATGGATGGTTATAGTTATTGGTCATATCAAGGCGCCACCAATGCTAGTCAAAATGGTTTAGGTATTAATTATGGAACTGCTCCCATTGAGTGCGTAAGCCATGCTGAAGGTGGTTGTTTCTTTGGTGATGATAATAATTTTCCCAATGCGCTAATGATCACAACCTCTGATCCTTATAAATCAGGCGATATGACCTTGGCAGTCAATTACAACTCAAACAATGACACTTTTTCCACGGGCACTTTGAATCAGGCCCTGTTTCGACAGCACGTTAAAGTCGGTACTTCACAATGGGAAGATGCTGCGAAGTTGACAGGTTTTGGTTGCACTTACTGTACCGGTGATGGTGTTGCTAATGGTTATTTTGCTGGTATTTTAGAGTTTGATGTTAGTGGGACTGGAAACCAACAATTGGCGCCCATCCGCTCTAGCAGTACGTTAGCCACTTTTACCTTTGATAGAACAAATCACGATGTTCAAGTGGTAGCACCCATGACCATTAGTGCCGCACCCCCAAGTAACTACACCACCACCAATTGGACTACAGTTGATACAGGTTCCATCACATTAAAATTTGGTGATGCTAGCAATGATGAAGCTAAGTCCGCCTTTATCACAAGGGATGCATTTGCTGCTGAAATTCAAGACGATGGATCGCAGATTGATGGTTCTTCGGGAGGTTCTAACAACTTAGCAGGGGTATTGGTTTCTTACAACACCATTGAAAAAGGAGACTCAGATTTATTCCACACAGGTGGTAATGATTCGATGCCAGATACGGCTTATTCTACTTGGGGTTTTTGGGCGATGAGTTCGGTTGATATTTCACCTAATGCGGGTTCACAGAATGCATCGGTGCATATGGGCACATGGGTAGCAGGGACTTCACCTAGCACATCCGATATACCTACCTCAGGCACGGCTTCGATGAGTGGGGCAGCAGTGATGAAAGTAGCCTCTCGTTACAATACGACCGGCCAACAATACGACGTCATTAAATACACCACCACCGCCGATGTGGCCGCAACTTTTAACTGGGGCGCAAGTGGCTATTCTGGTAGCTTAGCTTTTACCAACTTTGATGATAAAAACCCGATTGTTGCCAATGCAGGATTTGCATCTTTTACGATCGCCATTGCAGGTACCAGCGGTAACTCTTTGACTTATTCGGGTGACTCGACTGACAGCTTAGATAATTCTTGGTTGGGCGGAGCTTCAGCAGTAGGGACTTTATACGGTGAAGGCGGCATCGATGAAAGCGGAGGTAGGGTGAATGTCAGCTTGTATAAAGCTGGGTCCACTTGGACGCAAGGCGCCAATGATTTTTATTTTGCTGAAGGGATCTATCTAGTCGATTAATTAAGGGTTGTAAAAATACTTCCTATCATTATGATGAACAACTTATGAATAGTTTTGTAAACTTTTTTCTAAGAATAAGAAACAGTAAAATCTTTAGCGGGATAGTCATTGCTGTCATAGTGGCATCAGCTATTTACGCAGGGGTAAGCTCCTATAACATACCTCCTGAATACACTGTTTACTTAGATCTATTTGACTATGCCATCACCTTATTCTTTGTTATCGAGATAATTATTCGAATGATTTCTGAGAGGTCTTTGGTCAAATTTTTTAAAGATGGCTGGAATATTTTTGATTTCCTTATTGTCACGATTTCCTTGGTACCCATCAGCAATGTTGAGAGTGTCTTTGTTGCTAGGTTACTAAGAATTATTCGAGTGCTGCGAATCATCACTGTGGTTCCTGCTTTCCGACATATTATTGATTCTTTGGTTAAAACCATTCCAAGAGTCGGTTTTATTGCCTTGCTCATGTTTATTTTTATGTATGTCTGGGGCGCCATTGGAACCATGTTCTTTGGACCGGTAGACCCAGAGCATTGGGGCAATATAGGCTTGGCCTTGATAACCTTGGTTCAAGTTGCTACCTATGATGACTGGGCAGCCATCATGAGTAATGTGATTGAAGTCTATCCTTACGCTTGGATTTTCTTTGTCTCTTTTATCATTATCAACGCAGTAATTTTGTTAAACATGGTTATTGGTGTCATTGTAGACGTGATGACTGGTGGAGCTGGGATTGATGATCTATTAAACAAGGACGAATCTGAATCTAGTTAGTAGCTCTTGTTAGACAATCAGCAAAAGTCTTTTCATCAACATTACCGCCAGATAACATTATTAAGGTTCTTGAGCCTTTAAATTTTTCTTTGTTATCAAGCAAGCAGGCCAGAGCAACAGCGCCGCTGGGCTCAAGCTTTAGATTAAGGCGGTTAAAGGCAAAGCTCATGGCTTCACAAATTTTTTGATCTGATACTGATAAGCCATTTACTCCGTAATGCTGATTAATAGCGAAAGTAATCTCTCCAGGCGTTGGCGTTAGAATGCCGTCGCACAAGCCGTATCGATGGGTATCCACTGCCACTCGTTTAGCTGCTTTAAATGATTGTTCATGATCATTCCAATCCTCTGGCTCAGCAGTGAAGATTTTACAATCTGGATTAACATGTTTTAGTGGAATACAGGAGCCTGCGGTTAACCCGCCCCCACCAGCACAAATAAGAGCGTTATCAATCTTTGGATTGCTAACATCTTGAATTACTTCGTAAGCCGCAGTTGCTTGACCATAAATCGTTTCGAGTGAGTTGTAGGGTTTTATTAGCGCTAGATTTTTTTCTTGCGCAATCTCTGCAGCCATATCCTCTCTACTGTCTTTGTTTCTGTCATAAAAAACTACTTTTGCACCAAGGGCTTTAGTGTTTTCAATTTTTTTAACTGGTGCATCCTTAGGCATGACTACGATAGCAGGGGTATTAAATAATTTAGCAGCATGGGCAACGCCTTGAGCATGATTACCAGAAGAGTATGCAACCACACCATGTTTAAGCTGCTCTTTTGAGAGTCTTGAGATGGCTGAGAGAGCGCCTCTTATTTTAAAGGAGCCAGTAATTTGGAGAGATTCTGGTTTAAAAAGATACCGTCCCTCAAGCTCTTTATTTAAATCAGGGCAAGTCACCACTTGAGTGTGGTGAATGTATGGGGCTATGGTTTGATGGGTTTTAGCTACTTCTTCAAACCAAACAATTGGTTCGAGTTTCATTTGGCCGCCTTACCTCGCAACATGTCTTTGATTTGAAGAGGCAGGTAGGCAATATAAAAAAGGAATATAGCCAATGGAATGGTGCCAATTAAATGCAGAGGTGGATCTGGGAAATAATCCATCAAAGTTCCCTCAACAGGTCGCGCAACCAAATACCAATAATTAGCTGGTGGTCCTATAAGAAGGTTTACACAATAAACAAAAATCAAGAGAATCAAAGTCACCCCTATGACTTTAGGAATATCGCTTAGAATGGGTCGCTCCTTTTTTACCATTAAGACGTAAAAAACTGCTAGCAAGATAAAGCTGTGACCCCAGAAAAATGGTGAGTACTCCCCATGAGGAAACCCATAAATAAGGTCGGGGGTTGCCAAAGCCATGGTTGCTCCACATATTCCCCAAAAATATGCGCAATGAAAAAGAATGCTCGGCGCCTTTTGATTTAATAAATAGTAAATCATTGCCAGCATTGAGAAGTCGCACATGTGCATGGGAAACTCACCTTGCCAAGGCAAGTCAAACAGCAAGACATCGTAAAATGGTTGAGTAAGCATATGTAAAATCATTATGCAGGCTAGTATTTTCCCGCCTAAGATTTGTTTTGATCCTGTTTGATTTTGAAAAAATTTCGGATACCCATAGATCACAGCAACACATATCATCAATGTGACAAGGTGTTGCGTTCCAAATACTTCAAATGCTGGGTAATTCATTTTGATAATAATATTTTTGAACCTATGTTAGCTTAGACTTTCTCAAAATACATCTATTTGCTTTTTTCAGCTCAGGAAATGAGTTTTTTAATTAATCGTAGTTATATTTTACGCTGCAGCCGTATGCTGTGGTCACATCTATGGCTAAAGATTTTTTAGCAATTAAGTCATTAACTTGAGAGCTTACATAGTTTGTAGCATCCTCAAAAGCAGCATTAAAAAATTGCATGCCACGTCCGATATCATCAATCGCACCCTTGTATCTAAGGATTCCATTGGCATCAATCATATACATGTGGGGTGTGGTTTTGGCCCCATACAACATTCCAACTTTCCCTGATTCATCAAGTAAGACATGGGATGGTCTGGCTCCTCTAGAGGCAGTTAATGCATTGGCTTTATCGGGATTTACATGACCTTGATCACCCGGTGTAGAGGAAATAATGCTGAGCCAAACTATGCCTGCATCCTGGGCAATTTTCTGCACCCTTTGCATGTTATTTTCATTGTAATGTCTTGCTACATAGGGGCACTCATGGTTGGTCCATTCAAGGATTACCGGGGTTCCAGCAAAATCAGTTAGTTCAATCATTTGGCCGTAGCTATTGATAACAGAAAAATTTGGAGCTTGGGAATTGGTGGCAGGGTTTTGTAATTTTATCTCTGCTGCATAGGAAGCGGTCGTAATTGATAAGGTTATCAGAAGGTTTAAAAATAATTTCATTGCATTGATTTAATTAATAGGTCTTCAGTTAAGACCGCGGGTAAAATTTTTGATCCATGCATGCCTGGTTTCCAGAAGATATATAACGGAATGCCTGTGCGTTCATACCTTGCCAATCCTATGGCAATGTCTTCATTGCGATTGGTCCAATCAGCTTTGACATAAGTAATACCTTGATCTTTTAAGTATTCTTTCACCCTGTCTCTTGCAAATGCAGTTTTCTCATTGGTTTGACATGTGATGCACCAAGCAGCAGTGAAATTAATTAAGTAAGCTTGATTTTGAGCTTGAAGATCTGATTCTATTGCCAGGCTCCACTTTTCTGCAGACGCATCTACTTGGAGTTCATTTGTATTTTCAGGGAGAGTATTAAAAATTTGAACAGCCACAAGTAAAGTTACAAACAGGCCAATCCATTTCCATCTACCCTTAAATGTGGCGATCATCCAAATAGCAATTCCCAGCATCAAACCTAGTATCAGTAACAAAATCAGGGCATCTCCCGAGGTTTGAACCATAAACACCCACATGAGCCAAAGGGCGGTAGCTATCATTGGAAATGCAAAGAATTGTTTTAAAGTTTCCATCCAAGCACCAGGTTTTGGTAAGGCGCTAATCCATTCAGGCTTTAAAGCAAGGATTAAATAAGGTCCAGCAAACCCAAGACCAAGCGCTAGGAAAATTGGTAGAGTTGCAAAAGAGGGCTGTAAAAGAGCGTAGCCAATTGCAGCGCCCATGAAGGGAGCTGTGCAAGGAGACGCAACCACAACTGCTAGAACGCCTGTAAAAAATGAACCAGAATAATCATTTCTTGATTGCACTGAAGATCCCATGGTGGTTAAGCCTGCAGCAAAGTTAATATTGGTTAATAGTATCAAACCTATACCCAGCATGATCAGAGTTAAGATCCCAACAACAACGGGAGATTGCAGTTGATAGCCCCAGCCAATCATGGATCCAGTTGAACGAATGATGATCAACGCAGTTGCAATAGACAGAAAAGTCGACATAACTCCACCCACAAAAGACAGAGCGTGATTTCTAATTTTGGTATTATCATCGCCCCCCATTGAGACAAAGCTCAAGACTTTCAGAGAAATAACAGGAAACACACAAGGCATAAGATTTAAAATTAGTCCGCCAATGAGAGCAAATAGCAGCGCTTGCCATAAGGACATATTAGAAACAGACTGGAGCTCTTCTTCCACTTGGAAACCTTCTCCATTGATGCTTAGTACCCCTGAGAAGAAACCCATGTCAGCATTTAAAACTGGGACACTTATCTCGTAGGTATCTTCGCTCAATTGCACTAATTCTTGAGATGGCATGTAAACAAATAGATCATCCTGTCGAGGAAATAGATAGGCCGTTTCAACTGCTAGTGTTGATTGAAATCTTGTCTTTAAGTTTTCACCATCAATGAAGCTTTGGGTCTGCATGAAGTCCGTTGGAAGTTTTGCAATAGCTGTATCAAGGAGAGGGTTAGGAGTTGCAGATGATAAGTCTAGTGATAAAGAGGCTCTTTCTGGAATACAAATGTCTGCACAAATTAGAAAATCTAACTCAACGTTGATTTGAGTAAGATTAGAATCGACGGCACGAAATATCTTAAATGGAAAAACTACATCTCCCTCATAGCCAAATGTCATTAATGGTGGATACGGGATTGTTACAGGAGTAGGCCATTGTACATTTTCAACTATGATGCCTTGATCTGTTATCCAATTAGCTTCAAAAGGACTTCCAGAATCACCAGGATTTTCCCAGTAGGTATGCCAACCTTCTTGCATCTCTAGCCGCACACCAACATAGAAAGATTCCTGCTGAGAATCTTGTAAATTTGTTATTAAACTAGCTCTTGCATGCCCTGTTTCCACTGGGTTGGACGCAGCCAAGGTGCAAAGAAAAAGGCTGCAAGCTAAGAAGATGTTTTTCATGCGTATCATGTTAAACCATTGTAATAAAAAAGGGGGAGCATTGCCCCCCCGATCCAAGTTGATTGAATTACTTGCTGCCTAAAATTTTAGGAGTTTTAATATCAATCGAACGCGGTTTCTGAGCATCTGGAATTATTTTTTCCAAAGCAATGGTTAACATTCCATTAACCAAATCAGCACCATGCACTTCAACATTTTCAGCTAAAGTAAACTGTTGCTTAAATGCTCTTTGAGCTATGCCTTGATAGACAACCTCATTTGAATCGTTAAGCAATTCAGCTTTTGGGCCTTTGTGCTCAATGGTCAAAACGCCTTCAGCCAATTCAATGATGAGATCTTCACGAGACAGACCTGCAACAGCAACATCAATAAAGATTAGATTTTCATCTCTTCTAATGTTGTATGGAGGATAGCTTGAGGATCTCTCTGTGGTTTCAGAGAATCTCTGCAATCTATCAAATAGGCTTTCAAACCCTAACACACGAGTTGTTAGGAACGGATCGGTAAAATTAAGTACCATAATATAGTCCTCCTTAGTAGCGACTAAATGTGCATACCCAAATGGCATATGCGGTTAATAAACGTAGACCCAAATGGCATCTACATTACTTATTTAAGTACTATTGAGAGAAATTCAAGAAAAAAATGTATTTATTTATCCCAGCGAGTAACAAATTTGCTGACATCAAGCTCTGGTATTTTTTTACTGGTACCCGCCGGAGTACCCACGTACAAATATCCAACAATCTCATGATCAGAAGGTAGATTTAAGTACATAGCTATTTTTTTATTAAATGCGAATTTTCCAGTTCTCCAAATTCCAGCAAAGTTTTTAGCATGCAATGCCAACAATATATTTTCAGCGGCTGCAGCTGTTGAGAGCATTTGCTCAACTTTTGGAACTTTGGGATGTTCGGTGATTTTGGTAATTAAGATGATAACCATTGGAGCTCTAAACGGAGCAGATTGATATTTATCCATTTGCATGGGTGTTACATCTTTCAATTCATTTTTTGCATACTCAACAAAGGCTTTCGATAACTTAGTCAAACCATCACCAGTAACCTCAATAAAACGAGAGGGTCTAAGCCAGGCATGATCAGGGGCTCTTAGAGCTGCTTGGTATATCTCATGCATATCCTCCTTTGAGGGAAAAGGCAGCGTTAATTCACGAGGAGAGTTTCTTGATAAAAGATTAGTAATTGCATCCATATTAGTATTCTAATGGATGCTTAATTTTTTTTTAAGAAATACTCCACTCTTTTGTCTGATCGGATTAAACTTAAGATATATTTATTTAAAAAATAATTATGGAAATTACACTTTTATACGCATCTTTATTAACCATCTTTGCAGTCTTTTTAGCCTTAAAGACTGGAATGAATAGAGGAAAAACAAATACCATGCTTGGATATGGTGATTCATCTGAATTACTTCAATCCATAAGAGCTCATGGCAATCTTATTGAAAACGCGCCCCTAGCCATTATTTTGTTAGGGTTATTAGAGTTTCAAGGCGTTGCTGATTGGAAACTTCATCTGCTTGGATCCATGTTTTTTCTATTTAGAGTTCTTCATGCTTATGGCATATCCATCTCTAGAGAAAGTACCCCATATCGTTTGGCAGGAACAATAGGTTCATGGCTCATATTGGTTGGTATGAGCATCTTTGGAATTTATGCATATCTAGCATAGAAATATGAACTTTTTTATGAAAACAAAGTCAAAAATTATATGAAAGACATAAAAAAATATTTACTTACTTTTGGACTTATTTTCATGATCCCAAGCCTATTAGCAGAGTCAAACAACGATTCCGAAATAGATCTAATCGGTAGTACTTGGCAATTGATTAAAAATGGCTCTCACAGTCCTTCATTTGGTTCCGGGCAAGTTGTATATTTTTTATCAAGCGATGCATACCACACTCATAGAAGTAGAAAATTTCAAACTTGGGATACTTTTTCTGTCGTTGATTCAAGAAATCTTGTCCGTTTGAAAAAAAATGATGGCATTGAGATTGTTGCAGCTAAATTTAATAATTCCATATATGAAGTAAAGCTTCTTGATGGTTTTTACAAAGGTAAGACCTATTATTTAATTGCAGATGAGCTTGAGAAAAATTTTAAACAGGAGATTGAAGACAATGACAACATCTAAAAATATTATTAGCATTATCTTTGCCATGTTCATGGTTAGTTGTTCATACAGCTCATTGCGACCTGAAGTGGTTGATCGTTCCGATGCGCAGAGAATGCAAACCGTTGTTTTTGCAACGGTTGTTTCAATCGATCGAGTAATTTTATCAGGCGATGGAGATACCGGAGCTGTGGCTGGCGCAATTATTGGCGGGGTTGCAGGGGCTTCAGTCACTGACTCAGAGACTGAGTCTGACATTGCAGGAGTTTTAGGCGCCTTAGTAGGCTCAGCAGTAGGTTCAAAAATGGGAGATGCAGCGACCAGGAAACCTGCCATAGAGTTAATGCTAGACCTTGACTCAGGTAAGACAGTTTCAATTATTCAAGAAGAAGGTGATTATAGTTTTGCTGTTGGTCAACGAGTAAAAATTATTAAAAATAAAGGTAAGTCTAGAGTCATGCCTTTGCAATGACCTCTGAAGCTTTCACACTTGTATATAACAAAGCCCTTGATTTAGTTTCAAGGCGAGAACACTCTCGACATGAGCTTATGCAAAAGCTCAATAAACGTTTTCCTGAAACGATGCCTATCATTGAAGAGGCGCTTGATAAACTAGCTGTTAATAATATTTTAGATGATGAGCGCTTTGCAGAGATGTATCTTAATTCAAGAGCCAGAAAGGGGTTTGGACCCAAAAAAATAGAGATGGAATTAAATTCTAAAAAAGTAGATTCTTGTTTTATTGGTAATGCTATTGAAGCATATGAAAGCTGGACTGAAAATGCTGAGAATGAATTAAAAAAGAAGTTTAAAGGCATTCAGCCAACGGATTACCAATCAACAATGAAGCGAAAACAATTTCTATTTAATAGGGGCTTTACCACCCAAATTATTGAGCGGATTTTATAAAATCACATGGTATGATTTACTCCTATGTCCTACCAGGTTTTAGCTCGAAAATATCGACCAGCTACCTTTTCTGAGGTTGTTGGCCAGGAGCATATTTTACAAGCTTTAGAAAATAGCATTCAACATGACAAACTTCATCAAGCATATATGTTCAGCGGCACCAGGGGCGTTGGCAAAACAACAATTGCAAGGGTTTTTGCAAAATGCCTTAACTGTTTAAAGAGTGACAACCCACTGCCAGAGCCATGCAATGAATGTACAGCATGTGAAGAAATAAAGTCAGGTCGTCACATTGAATTCTTGGAAGTTGATGCAGCTTCCAGAACAGGCGTGGATGATATGCGGGAGTTACTTGAATCAGTTCAATACAAACCAGCTAATTCAAGATATAAAATTTATCTTATCGATGAAGTGCACATGCTATCGAAAAATAGTTTTAATGCTTTGCTCAAAACTTTAGAAGAGCCGCCACCGCATGTAATGTTTTTGATGGCCACAACAGAGGTTGAGAAGGTTCCCAAGACAGTTCTATCGCGCTGCTTGCAGTTCAACCTAAAAATTATCCCTGAGAATCAAATTCGAGAACATATTCAATCTTTGTTGGATCTTGAAAAAATTAAATATGATGACGAATCACTAGCTTTAATAGCAAGCTCTGCTCAGGGATCTATTCGCGATGGATTAACGCTGCTAGATCAAGCCATTGCTCATGGCAATGGAGTGCTTGAGTCGGATCAGGTAAAAGCATTGTTAGGAACCATTGATCAATCTTATATTATTGAGCTTGTGAATCATGTGGCTGCTTCCGATGGTGATGGAGCCTATCTGGCTTTAAATAAAATCACTGAATTGAATGTTGAATATGAACAAGTCTTAAAAATTATTATTTCTGTTTTTCATAAAATCTCATTACATCAACAACTGGAAGATAGTGAAGATGCAAGCATCAAGCAATTAGCTGAAAGCATTGACCCCCAGATCATCCAGCTGCATTACGAGATTGCTTTGAATGCCTTAAGTAAGTTTCATGTGCATCCCCATCCTAAACAAGCCCTTGAGCTATGTATTCTTCGCATGCTCGCCTTTCAGCCGATTTCAGATGGAGTGACTCCAAAAATAGAAAAAAAAAATCCTAAATTAGCCGCTGAAGCGGTAAAGCAGAAAAAGAAGCAGATTGAACCCCCCGAGACTAAAAGAGAAGAATCAAAGCCTGAAGATATTCCTAAAGTTGAGGTGGTAATTGAAGAGTCGGCCGCCGGGAATTCAAACATGCCTTCAGATCTTGATGTTCAAAGTTGGAACTCAATCTTTCATTCATTAAATTTATCCATGTTTGTAAGTCAGGTCTTTTCAGAGTTTGAGTTTGTTAGTTTTGTGGATGATACCTTGACCTTAAAAAAATCCGATGAACTCATCAATCCAACTGAAGGATTAAAAACTGAATTTTTAGAAGCTCTTTCAGCTCAATTGGGTCAAAAAATTTCATTAGCAATAGAAAGCGGAGAGGTAATCTCATCCCCTGCGGCTGATCAGGTTGCAAATGCTCAGAACCAATTAAATCAAGATAAAGATGCTTTATTAGAGAATGTGGCCGTAAAGGATATCCTTGATTCATTTGGTGGAAAAATTATTGATGAATCTATCAAAAAGGTAAGTCCATGAGCAAAGATTTGTTGTATGAATTGATAGAAGCCTTAACTATTTTGCCTGGGGTTGGAAAGAAATCAGCTCAACGCATGGCTTTATTCTTGCTGGATAAAAATAAAGATGGCGCTTTGCATTTAGCTAAAACGCTGGAGGAGTGCCTGGATGCTATTCAGAGATGTGAAGTATGTCGGCAATTAACATCGGAGCCAGTGTGCAGAATTTGTAGCGATGAATCACGGGATGCATACAGTCTTTGCGTTGTTGAAAGCCCTTCAGATGTATTGGCCATCGAGTCAACTGGAGGCTTCAAAGGCAGATATTTTGTTTTAATGGGGCGTCTTTCACCGATTGACGGAGTTTCACCTGATGACCTTGGAATTCCTGATTTATTACGTCATATTCAGAGCGCTAAGATTGAAGAAGTTATTTTAGCAACCAGTTCAACCGTAGAAGGAGATGCGACAGCGTCATTTATCAACGACCATCTTGAGAGTGTAAAAGTTTCAAGGATTTCCTATGGCATTCCTATAGGTGGAGAGTTAGAGTATGTCGACGGCAACACTATTGCACGAGCTATCCAAGGGAGGATTGAAATTTAATGTCTATTAAACCAGATGCATGGATTAAACGAATGGCTGAATCTGAAGGGATGATTGAGCCTTTTTCTGAAAACCAGGTTCGAGTTGATGATAAGGGCGAAAAACTTATTTCATACGGGGTCTCTAGTTTTGGCTATGACGTTCGCTGCGCCAATGAGTTTAAAGTCTTTACAAATATTCACTCAGCAACCGTTGACCCCAAGGTTTTTGATGACAATAGTTTTGTTGATATCACTTCTGATGTTTGTGTGATTCCGCCAAACTCTTTCGCACTAGCTCGAACAGTTGAATATTTCCGAATTCCTAGAAATGTTTTAACTATCTGTCTGGGCAAATCCACATATGCAAGATGCGGTATTATCGTTAACGTCACGCCCTTAGAGCCAGAGTGGGAAGGGCATGTAACGTTAGAGTTTTCAAACACTACCAATTTACCAGCAAAAATTTATGCTGGGGAAGGTGTGGCGCAAATGATTTTCTTTGAATCTGATGAAGATTGTGAAGTTAGCTATAAAGATAGGGGCGGAAAATATCAGGGGCAAACGGGGGTAACTCTCCCAAAAACCTAATAAAGCTTTTTAAGTTCAAGCATGGTATCCCCATCTTGATCTTCATCTTCAACTTTTATTATTAAGTAATTAAGATCTGGTGCTAGAAAGTAGCGCGTGGTTCTATCATCCTGAAGTCTAATTCTCTCTACAATGATGCAAGGATAGTTAGTGCCATCAACTTCAAAATTTCCATCATCAACTATCTTATAGTTGTTAGCTTCGATTGCTCCTGTTTTTAAATTAGGCAGCATCAATGAAAATGTATCCAGACCTGCAATGACATTTTTTCTGATTTGTATTTGGACATTTAGCGGGTCAAATACATTTTCATTTTCTAGTAAATCTTGAGTCCACTCAAATTTTCCCTTTGAAGTAAATGTCCTTGAAGCTTGATCAAAGCTTAGAGTTCTTTTATCTGATATCAGTGTCCACTTAGCATCCACATAATATTTAGTAGAAGTTATAAGATTATTTTCTTCAGAGAAATTTGAAATGATTTTTATTCTTCCCAGTGGGAATTTAGCATTAAATTGAATAGTTCTTTTGCCTGCTTCTTCGTGAGTGATGAGCTCTCTAATTCCTTTCATAGAAACTCGAGAATTAGTAAAAACATACTCTCCCTTGTAGTCGGGGATCTCCTGCGCTATCAGGTCACTCGAAATCAGAATAAGAAATATTCCAAGATATTTATACATTAAAGAACTCCATATGATTTGGACCAAAATGACTTTCAGCCTCATATTTAACTTGGTCGCCGTGGAGACTAATAAATCCTTTGATTATATCTGCGATGACTTTTGGAAATATTGCATGTTCAATTTTATGGATTCGACTAATTAATTTTGCTTCAGACTGACTAGGGTCTATCTTTAAAGCGCCTTGTGTAATAATCGGGCCTCCATCGAGCTCATTGTTGACATAATGCACTGATATACCATGCATTAAATCGCCATTTTCTATCGCTTGTTGGTGAGTATTTAGCCCAGGATAGTCAGGCAACAGGGAGGGATGAATATTGATTAATTTCCCATTTAGCGCTTCAGTAAAATTCTTTGAAAGAATTCGCATAAACCCAGCAAGCACAACAAGGTCTGGCTCCATCGGAAGAATCTGCTCTAAGAGAGCCATATCAAAATCTTCTCTTGAATTGAAATGTTGATGTTCAATTACTTTACTCATCAAATGGAATTTTTTAGCTCGTTCTAAGCCTTTTACATTAGGTTGGTTTGAAATGACTAACTCAATAGAAGCGGGTATGTTTCCTGTTTGGCAAGCTTTGGCAATGGCTTCTAGATTTGAACCACCACCTGAAATCAGAACAATTATTTTTTTCATGACTAATTGTATTGAATTTGTTCATGAAGATCTCCCTTGGTTATGGAGCCAATCTCGTATGAACGAAGTTTATGGGCGGATAAAATCTTCTGTGCTTTTGGAACCTCTGCTTTATCTAAAATGCAAACCATTCCAATTCCACAATTAAATATTCTCAGCATATCTGATTGCGAGATTTTCCCTTTTTCTTGCAGCCACAGAAAAGCTTTAGGAAATTTCCAAGCAGATAGATTTACATTTGCAATTAAACCGTTTTTAAGAATTCGAGGAATATTTTCTGTCAAGCCGCCTCCAGTAATATGCGCCATACCTTTGACATTAGTTTTTTTAATTAGTTCTAAAACAGGCGCAGGGTATAAATGTGTTGGCTTAAGTAAAATTCGCATTATTGAATCTGGAGCTTTATGTTTTTTAAGAATAGAGCGAATTAAAGAGTAACCATTAGAGTGAGGGCCGCTGGATTCAACGCCTAATAATACATGGCCTGATTTTATACTTTTACCATCAATTAGTTTGGTCTTTTCCACAACGCCAACAGAAAATCCAGCTAAATCAAAATTATTTTTTGCATAATGCCCAGGCATCTCGGCTGTTTCCCCGCCCAGCAGAGCACAGTTACTTTTTTTTGCAAGCATTTGCAATGCCTTTAACAATTTGTGCTGTAGATTTAGGTTTTAGTTTTGAAGCAGCAAAGTAATCTAAGAAAAACAATGGCTCAGCGCCGCAGGTAACCATGTCATTGACGCACATTGCTACTAGGTCTTGCCCAGTAAGATGTGTTTTATTGTGAGCCTGGCTTAACGCTACCTTGGTTCCAACCCCATCAGTGCAACCAACCAAAATAGGGTTTTTGTATTTAGATCCAAGCTCAAAAAGCCCAGCAAAACCACCAATCCCGCCTAAAACTCTTCGATCATGAGTCGCATTAACACTTGCTTTAATTGATTCAACTAGCTCATTACCTTTCTCAATATTTACACCTGCCTTAGCATAAGGATCTGTAGGTTTTGTTTTACTAGTCATTTACAATAAAAAATATGATTCAAAAAATTAAAATTTTACTTCTACTGAATTTTCTTTTGGTTAACACTGCAATTAGCAAAGAGTTTCCAGCATTGTTTGAAGTTAAGATTCCTGATGATCAGTATACCAATACTAACGACGGATTAAATAAAGCATTTAATCGATTAATTCAAAAATTATCAGGCTCTAGAAACAAAAAATTTCTTTGGCGAATTGGCGATGCTCAACTTAATAAGATTGACTTTGTTTCCTCCTATTCAACAGAGCTCGTTGGAGAGCAAGAATTCTTATCTGTAAAATTTAATGGCGAGGCGCTGATCCCTGAGCTACGTAAGATAGGCACACCATTAATAGGTTTCAATCGACCAGTGATACTTATTTTATTTAAAATTGATACCGGCGAGTCAACCCCAATTTATTTAGATAGCAGTGTGTCGAACAATTCACTTTCAAAAGAAATGAAGCAAATTTTTAAAGATGTTGCTCGAGATAGAGGGGTCTACATTGAATTACCCGAGTTTGATCTAGAGGATCAAAATTTACTCAATCAAAACAATATACTTTTTTCACCCTCAAAGTATATTCAAGAGAAGTTTTATAATGATGCGTTCTTATCGATTGAGCTTGTAAGAGTAGGAATCAATCAATGGTCTGTTAATGGTGATTTAAAAACCCTTTCTCCACTACAAGAGAAAGAAGTGATTGGATTTTTTCAAAATACCCTTCATACCTTCTTAGATGATTTTCTTGAGGTGCAACCACTTGAACCCGGAGCAATAGGAGAAAGGGTGACGGTTTCGATTCAGGGCTTAAATAGTTTTAAAGATTTTCAATCAGTTGAATCTGAGCTAGATAAAATTTTTGCGATTAAATCTAGAACTTTTCATTCGTTTGAGCGAACAAAAATTGACTACTTAACTCAATTATTCCAAACAAAAGATTCGTTGATGAAAGAGTTAAGAGGCAGCACTAAATTTTTGATTAAAGAATATAATGCAGACACCAATCAACTAAAACTAGAGTATATAAATTAGTTATGAGTAAATATTTTATTTTTATACCCAATTTACTCTCCATCATCAGGATTTATCTGATGTATCCTTTGCTTACTTTTATTTCTGAAGAAAATTATCTTTTTGCTCTATACATTTTTGTAATTGCTGCTGCAACCGATGGCCTTGATGGGTACCTAGCAAGAGTTATGAATTGGCGCACGGAACTTGGCAAGATTCTTGATCCGATTGCTGACAAAGTTTTGCTGATAGGAACTATTTTAATTTTGTGGATGAATTCATACATTCCAATTTTTGTACTTGCAGTTTTTGTGTTGAGAGATTTTATTATTATTTTGGGAGCAGCATTTCATATGACTGTCTATGAGACTGCTGCACCTAACCCAAATATATTTGGAAAAATTACAACCTTTGTACATATTGGTTATCTAGCTTGCGTCTTTATCGATATTATATTTACCCTGAATCTGACTAGCTTTGTTGTTGATGTTTCAGTAGCTCTAGTAACTCTAATCAGTCTATTTTTATATGGTTTGAATTGGTTTAAACTCACAGCTAAGTTACATCGTGAATAAACCAACACAACTTATTTTTCCATTTCAAATTAATCAAAAGGCATCTTTTGAGAGCTTTTTTTGTTCGCCAGATAACCTTGACCTAATGACAAGGCTTGCTGATCTTGTGGCTAATAAGAATGCCTATGAATTAATAATCCATGGCGAAGAAGGTTCTGGAAAATCATTCTTAATGCAGGGCATTTGCAATGAGCTTAGCGCATTTGGAAAACAGCTTGCTTTTATCCCTATGAAAAAAGCTATCAATATGGGAGTTGAAATATTTCAAAATTTAGCATCTCTAGATGCAGTGTGTATTGATGATTTGCAGCTTATTCTTGCTAAGGAGGAATGGGAGACAGCCATGTTTAATTTGATCAATGAATGTCAGCAATCTAACTGCAGTCTCATGCTTTCTCTTGGAGGCACTAAATCTTTAGAAGCAGTTACAAAATTGCCTGATTTATTATCAAGGATTAAACGCATGGAGTTTATGACTCTGCGAGCAGTTCAAGATGAGCATCTTAATCAAGCTTTAGATTTTGTGTCTGAACAATTAGATATCAATTTAGAAAAACCAGAGCTCGAGTTTCTTTTAAAGCACCAAACTCGGAAATTTTCTCTCCTCGTAGAAAATCTAATTTCCTTGGATAAGCAAGCAGCCTCTTTAAAAAGAAAGATAACCATCCCTCTGATTAAAGAGACATTAAATCTTTAATCGAGATCAATCAAACAATCTTCGCAGGTTAACAGTGCTGTAGGTTGTTCTATTTCTGTTAAAGTTTCATAAAGATTTGCTAGACCATTAAGAGCTGATAAAACTTTAGGTTCCACAATAGAAACATCAAAATTTTCAAGTAATTCTTTGATAATCAGCTCTTCAGGAGAGAGCTCTTGACCATAATACTCAACCTGATAATCTTCTAATTCTGCCATGTTGGCAGCGTAAGTAATTGCATCATTAATGCCCCCAATCTCATCTACCAAGCCTATCTCTTTTGCACTCGTTGCAATCCAGACTCTGCCGCCTGCAATTTTTTTAATATCTTCATAGGATTGAGATCGTGATTCAGCAACAAAGTTTACAAATCGATCATATGCATCAGCACCCCAGCCTGCAAATATTTTATCTAGATCTTCATCAATTGCCTGTGTTGGATCCCAGCCACCATGCTTAGAGGTAACTACACCATCAAAATTAACACCAATATAATCCATGGTATTTTCTAATGTTGGGAGGGCAATTGCCACGCCTATAGAGCCTGTAATCGTTGTGGGTTCAGCAAATATATAATCAGCTGGAGTAGAAATATATACCCCACCAGATGCAGCGTAGTCACCCATAGATACGATCACATTGATGCCTTTTTCTTTGGCAGCAAATAGTTCATCTCGCATCATTTCACTGGCAATGATAGATCCTCCTGGACTATTGACCCTGAATACAATGGCTTTTGTATTCTTATCTTCGTGAGCAGATCTAATTTGTTTTACAACCCCATTGGCACCTGCCACACCCTGAGTGATTTCTCCCTCCATGATTGCGCCTTCTGCTGTGATAACTGCAATTTGATTGTCACTATCGGAGAAATCATCATCTATTTGCTTTGCATACTCTTTATAAGAGATGGTTTTATAGGTTTCTGTTTCAGCTTCCTCATCTAAGCCAAATTCTTCAATCATATATTGACGGAATTCAGGAAATGATTTCGTGCCATCAATAATGTTATTTGCTTCAGCATAGGCAATATTACCAACTGCAGCCTCGCCAAAAAATCCGACGTATTCATCTGCAAAAGATTGGATATCATTTGATTCAATTCCTCGTCCTTCAGCCATAAGAGATTTCATATCCGTCCATATTGGCTGGAGAAGAGCTTCTCTTTGCATTCTGTCATTTTCAGACATGCTTGATCTCCAACTTGTTTCAGTTGCAGATTTAAAATCTCCCTGTGAGTAATTATGTATAGTAATTTTAAGGTTATCGAAAAGATCTTTATTATAGTTTCTCATCCCGCCTAGACCTCTGACACTGATGCTTCCAACGGGATGAACCCATATTTCAGAAGCTTGAGAAGCCATTAGATAGGAGGTTGTGGAAAGACGATCATTCATGGCAATCACTCTTTTACCAGATTCACGAAGAGCTTTAAGTTCTTTTGCAATATTAATTGCAGTAGTAGGGCCTGCAAAGCCTGTTGCAGAGAAATCAATAAACACAGCAGGAATATCTTCATCTTCAGCCGCCGATCTTATTAATTCTATAAGATCTCTTGTTTGAATTTGATCCGTTGAAGAGTCTGTACCAAGGTTAAACAGAAAATCTGAGTTAAAAACTTCTTGATCAACAACAGTTCCTACAGGATCAATGAAGAGGACCCTGCCGCTTGGATCTTTAACTTCAGGCCCAGAAGAGGTTAGCGCTCCAATAATAATGATTGTAAAAAAAATCAAAACGAAGGCTGTACCAAGGTTTAGCATGACCGTTCTTGCTTTTTCTAAAAATCGACCAAGCCAAGAAAAAATAGATTTAATTGCATTCATAGGTACTCTCCAGAGTGATTAAAAAATTAAAAGATTAAAAAACTAAAAAGGGTTGAAACAATAGCTCCAATCAATGCTGTCAAAAGCATGATTAAAATAAAAGCAAAAGTTAATAACACTACAGCTATTGAAAAAATAAAAGCCATGAGGGTAAAAAATAATGCAAAAATTTTAGCAATGATTGAGGTTCCGCAGATTGCTATAGTGACACCAGCTAAAATTAATAAGACTAGAGCGATCATTTTTCTTCCTCGTAAATAAATATTTGTTCCAATGGAACGTTAAAGTGCTTGGTCATTTTCATCACTAATTTTAATGATGGATCAAATTTTCCTGTTTCAATTGAGTTAATAGTTTGTCTGCTAACCTTAAGAATTGAAGCTAGATCATCTTGGCTGATATTCTCTTTTTGGCGCAACTCTTTAAGATTATTTTTCATTCAATTATTCAGCAATGTATTTTTTATAAAAGTAATAACCGCCGAACCCTGTGCCAACTGCAAATGCTAGAAAGAATTCATAAAAAGTTGGATGATAATTAAAATAGGGCGCCAATACAGTTAATATTGAGCCAAGCACCAAAAAACCATAGGCACCACCAGCAAATGTGAAGTTGTGATAGCTTTTGTAGAAATCATCCTGAGCGCTATAAAATTTTTTATAAAAGTAAGATCCTATTAAAAAAAATACAATCATTAAAATTCTAATAAAAAGAAGTCCAGTCTCTGATGCCCATGAGTCTGTGATCGGCTCATTTCCAAGAAAACCAATGTGTGAGAGATGAAATCCCCACAAAATAGATGCTACAAAACCAAATGCCAATGAAGTTAAAAAGTTTTTTTTGTCTTCAGCATTCAAAGATTTAATATCAATCCACATGCCTTTGTGTACAATTTTTGCCATTTTTACTTCTCTCTAAAATTTCTAATAAAAATATAACGTTTGCATTTTTTAACCATGGAGGATTTGATCTTAGTGCTTCTAGGGAGCCTCTAAATCAAAGATGCAAACGTTATAAATTGTATGATATGTAAAGCTTACTTGACTGTCAAGTTTACTTTACATTCAATTGTTCGCGAGCCGCGTAGACAGCCACCAAGAAAAGGGCAACTATTTCAATTAACTCTAACCAGCTTAGCAAGCTGGCATTTGGCAACCCAAAAACAATAAGACATGCGCTCATAAAGTAGATCAAAATAATAAATCCAAAGATTTGATAAAGCTTTGCTGAAGGATTTCTATAAGCTTGGTAGCCAAAGATTATCAGAGGCAGGGACCAGATAAAGATACCTATCAAGGGAGTCCCTATTAATAGCCCCTGCAATAAATGAGTGATAAGAAGAGCACTTATTAAAATAAGAAATTTTTTTCTAAGACTCATCTTGATTGAATTGAAGTATTAGCTCTGCCATTCGAGCACCGGTTGCAATAGCGATTTCTTTTTCATCTGGAGTCAAGCCTCCTGATTTATTTGTGTTGGCAACATGAGAGGGTCCATAGGGAGTTCCACCACTTTTAGTCTTGTTAAGCTCAGGTATAGAGTAGGGCGTCCCAACAAAGATCATGCCTTGATGGAGCATGTACGTCATAAGATTAAACAATGTAATTTCTTGACCGCCATGTTGAGATCCTGTTGAGGTAAAAACACAGCCAAACTTATTTTCTAATTCATGGTTTGACCATACATCCCCAGTCGAATCTAAGAAATATTTAAGTGGAGCTGCCATCGAGCCAAATCTAGTTGGTGAACCAAGAGCCAATCCAGAACAATTAACAAGATCCTCTTTGGTGCAGTAAATCTCACCCTCATTTGGCATATTTGGTTCCGCTGCTTCAGCTACTGAGGAGACTTTGGGCACTGTTCTTATTTTAACCTCAAGACCCTTTTTCTCTGCACCATCAGCAATAGCATGAGCCAAATTCCTTACAGCTCCTGTGGCTGAATAAAACAAGATTAGAAGATATTTTTGATGCATAATAGTTTCCTTTTGCAATACTATAAAACATGAAATTTAAATTACCATTAACTTTGTTTTGTCTTTTTCTAGTTTCTTGTGAAAAGGGCGACGTAGAAATTTTTGACTCTAGACCAATCTTTTCATCTAGCTTAAGCGGCAAGTGGGTTTTGGTAAATTATTGGGCGGATTGGTGTCCACCATGCATTAAAGAAATACCTGAAATAGTTTCCTTTTCAAAAAAATATCCTGAGGTTAAAGTTTTTGCATTCAATTTTGATCGACTTGAAGCTGAGGATTTAAGACCGCAAATTAAAAAGTTTGGGATTAGATATCCATCTATGATTACTCATCCAAGAACTCTTTGGGGCATACAAACGCCCAAAACACTTCCAGCTACTTATTTTATCTCTCCAGATGGAGAGATTGTTTTTACCAGTTTAAAACCTCAAGATGAGGCAAGTTTGTCTTTGGTGTACGAAGACTTACAAAATGGAGCTTAAATAACCTTCTTGAATTAAAGACTCTGGGTTCACTTTATTCCCATCAAAATAAACCGTCCAATGAAGATGAGGTCCTGTAACTCGACCAGTAGCTCCCACCAAGCCAATTTCATTTGATTGTTCAACTAAATCACCGAGCTTTACTTTTATTCCGCTCATATGTGCATATGAAGAAAAAAGCCCATGTCCATGATCAAGAATTAAAGTGAGACCAGTATAAAAATAATCACCAACTAGAACCACCTTACCTTTAAGGGGGGCAACAATGGGCGTCCCGACACTTCCGTTTAGATCTAGCGCCAAATGAGCTGATCTAGGGAGACCGTTAATAAACCTTTGTTTGCCATATGGCGATGTTATAACTCCTGGAACAGGAGCAATAAAATTAAATGAAGGGGTAATTTCTATTGAGGAGTTGCTTAAGGCCTCTTTAATTTCTATAGCCTCTTTGTTTGCTCTAGCTTGATCTTCCTTGCTTAAAGTCACTTTGCTTTCATCACTAATGGTAATTCTTGATTCTCCAAAGTTAACCCAATTTACTTTTACATTTACATGGTACCTAGTAATCAAATGATCTTGTTTAACAAACGGCAGGCTTACCAACTGCCTTATTCCCGCAGAGGTTTTAAAGGTCAAAACATCTGATTTTTTTTGCATTGAAGCTGGAATTGATATGATTTCTCCACTTTGCCCTTCGAATAAATCATTTGCTAAAGTTTGCATGCTTATCAAGGCAAAGAGAGCTAGAAGGTTGTAAGTCTTAATCTTTTTTTGAAACATTTGAACTAAATCCTCCGTCTGCAAGGCGAGTAGTTACACTATCACCCACCTTAAGATCTTTTGAAGATTTTAATGCTTGTCCATTCTCATTCATTACTATTGCATAACCTCTATCAAGAACAGCCAAAGGACTGATTGCTTTCAGATTAGAATGAATACTTGCCAGCATCAATTTTTTCTTATCAATTAAATTTTTTATTTGAGAATTTAGTGAGCTGAGATTATTTTTAAGACGATCTTCATGTTTTCCAAATCTTTGTAATGCACTTGATTGATAAATTTGAGCAGTAGCCAGCTGAAAGTTTTGTTTTGCACCACTTACAATGCTTTGCATGACGCTCGTAAGACGAATTTCAATATTATCAAGAGATTGAGATTGTTCCTTTAGCATCGTGATCGGACTTTTTAAATTTTGTGATGCAAAAAGGATTGCTTGAGATTTTTCAGTTAATTTTGATTGCACTAAATAACCAAGGTTTGCTTTCCATTCTTCTAACCTGTCTTTGAGTTGAAAATAATATTCTGTAACTAGTTCAGCAGCCGCTGTTGGAGTGGGGGCCCTTAGATCAGCAACAAAATCTGTAATAGTAAAATCAATCTCGTGACCAACACCAGAAATTATGGGTAAAGGATAATCAAATATTTCTCTTGCTAGACTCTCATTATTAAACGCCCATAAGTCTTCAATTGATCCTCCGCCTCGGCATATCAAAATTACATCAAAAGCATTTTCAGGATTAAGGTTGTTATAGTTTAAAGTGCTTTGCAAAGCTTCGATCAAGGTCTTAGGAGCAGTATCGCCTTGCACTGTTGAAGGAATTAGAGACACTTGACTAATAGGAGCGCGTCTTTGAATGGTGGTCAGGATATCTTGAAATGCTGCCGTAGATTCAGAAGTGATGACTCCAATGTGTTTGGGTTGTGCAGGAATTTGTTTTTTAATTTCTTGGGCAAAAAGTCCTTCCGCATCTAATTTTTTTTTGAGCTCTTCAAATTGATGCATGAGATTCCCAGCTCCTGCAGGCTGCATTGAGCTGACGATTAATTGATAATCTCCGCGCGGAGCATAGAGACTGACCTGACCCTTTAAAATACATTGATCACCATTTTGCGGCTCAAAATTCAATCTTAAATTTTGATTTCTAAACATGGCACAGCGAATAGCGCCATCTTCATCTTTTAAAGTAAAGTAGATATGTCCGGAAGAGGGGCGAGCTATATTTGAAATTTCTCCTATGACAGCAACACCCCTAAATTGATTTTCTAAAAGTTTTTTTGCCTGTTGGTTCAGCTCCCCAACAGAGATAATTTCTTCTCCTTGTTCTACAATGTCAGCACACATAAACGAAGTATATATCGATGTCATCACAATTAAAGTCAGCACAGAATTTTTTTATTCTGTGCCTCGGGGGAAGCCTAATTGGATTGGCTCCGGTGTTTGTTAGGTGGAGCGAATTATCTCCCTCTTGGAATTTATGTTATCGAATGTTTTTAGCTCTTCCATTTTTAGCGCTTATAAACTTTTATTACAATGGCTCCGATGCTTTTAAATTAAAAAGTCGTAAGCATTTGTTACTGGTGCTTATTGCTTCACTCGCATTTGCAGGAGATATGAGCTCTTGGCATTGGAGCCTTCAATTTACTTCGGTTGCTAATGCAACGATCTTCGTAAACACGGCATCGATTTACATGTTAATTTTCGCTGTTTTAATATTCAAGGAATCAATTTCTAGGCAATTTATTTTGTCTTTTATTTTAACTTTCGTCGGCGTGATTGGCCTTATATATTTTTCAACTATTAAAACTGAGGGAGCTTTAATGGGAGACGGAATTGCTTTGATGGCTGCATTTTTATATGCCACTTATTTATTAATTATCTCCCGACTAGGAGAAGAGAGCTCCATTAATATAATTTTCTACACGACATTATTTACCGGAATGTTTGGGTTGGTATTTGCTTTAATTGAGTCAAGGGAGTTTTTACCCAGATCATCAACCCAATTTTATAATTTATTAGCTATGGCTATTTTGTGCCAAGTTGGAGGACAGTTTTTTATTACTTACAGTTTGCCAAAGATTAAAGCTTCACTTGGATCGATTGGTTTGTTGATGCAGCCAATTGTTGCTACTATTTTTGGGGCTATAGTATTTTATGAGTATTTAAATTTTATCCAATTAAGCTTTGTTATCCTTGCATTACTTGGTATATATTTTGCAAGATTAGAGGTTAAACCTACAGAGGAGTTAATTCATGAAACCCAAAACTAAAGCACAAGAGCTCGGCTTTCTTTCAAGAGATTATGCTGTAGCAAAAGATAAAGAAAATTGGTTGGCTCTCTTTGATGAAAATGCCATAGTTCAGGATCCAATTGGTAAAAGCCCGTTAGACCCAGAGGGTAATGGTCACCAAGGGATTGCTGCAATAGAAAAGTTTTATGACACTGTCATCGCCAATGGCAACATAGAATTTAATATCTTAGAGTCTATTCCTTGTGCAGAGGAGTGTGCTAACTATGCAGAAATAGTAAATGTTGTAGGTGATGTAAAAATAGAAACAAAAATGATTGTAATTTATCGTGTAAATTCTAGTGATAAAATAGTATCATTACGGGCCTTTTGGGATTACCAAAGCATGGAAGATCAACTTAAGGAGCTGTTTTAAATATTGGGTGATTAGCTCAGTTGGGAGAGCATCTCGTTTACACCGAGAGGGTCGGCAGTTCGAGCCTGTCATCACCCACCAAACAAGCAAAAAAAAGCCCGGAAAATTCCGGGCTTTTTCATAGAATAAATAATTACTCTTTGTCGCTAACTGCAGCAGCCCAAATAGCTAAACCAAATGCGATTTTATTAATAAAATCTGCAAGGTTATATATAAGGTTAGCATTAGCCATATCAGGATTTGCGCCCATTCCAAGGAAATATCCAATAGGATAGATCGCCCAACCAACGGTCACAATTAATCTGATTGTGCTAAATGCTTGTTGCGCAGCTGCG
>CABXNE010000015.1 GCA_902513515.1 uncultured SAR86 cluster bacterium | reverse complement strand
CTTCAAAGAAGATGGCATGCGTCCAAATCCAAAAACTTCAACTAACATAGGATGTCCTGATTGCAAACAAAAAAATAAATCAAATAAATTGAGAATTACAAATAGCAGTAATGGCACTTTTTTAGGATGTGAAGCTTATAACTTAGAAGGCGATGATCAATGCAAAAAAACCCTGAATCTTATTTCAGGCGATGAAGCTGTTAGTGTTGATGATCAAGAGGAAGCAGAGCATTTAGTTGTAAAACGCCGCTGTCCAAAATGTGATTTAAGTATGGACAACTATCTTTTAGATGAACATCATAAACTTCATGTCTGCTCAAATAACCCTGATTGCGAGGGATTTGAGGTAGAAGAGGGTGTATTTAAAATTAAAGGATATGATGGCCCAACACTATCCTGTCACAAGTGCGGATCTGAAATGCAACTTAAAACTGGTAGGTTCGGTAAATATTTTGGCTGTATGAATGATAATTGTGGTGCAACCAGAGCACTTCAAAGAAATGGAGAGCCAAAGCCTATAGTTATGGAACCAATCACCACAGAGATTCCTTGTGTTAAATTTGAAGACATCTACCTATTAAGAGATAGTATGAAGGGGTTGTTTTTGGCGGCTAGCAAATATCCAAAAAATAGAGAAACTCGCGCACCATCTGTCGAGGAGTTTAATCAAGCTGTTACTGAGGAAACTTTGCTTGATGCATGCAAGTATATTGAAAATCAAGGGAAACACACTCATCTTTTAAATGCTCCCAGAAAGGATGCTGATGGAAATCCATATATCATTAGATACAACAAAGTTGAAGATACGCATTACCTTGCTTCTGAGAAGGATGGTAAAAAAACTGGAAACACGGCCTCCCATGATGGGGATAAGTGGGTTGAAGTTGCTAAATAACTCCTTGAATAATATCAATTAGTTCTTATATAAATGTTGAAGTCTTTCATTATTTATATGAAGGATGTTAAAGTTTAAGAATAAAAATATATGTCTAATTATCTAGAATTAACCCAACTTCCTGACGGCACCATTGTTTTGCGAAGATCCGATGATCATGAAAATCCAATAGTAAAAATTGAGTTCTCTGGTGAATCTAAGGATTTTTTGAATGGCGCTGAACTTTCAGTTGCTAAAGAAATGATTCGAGCTGGCATAGAAAACGTTAGTGGGAACTCAATTGATTTTGACGATTTTTTTGACAGCGAAAAAAATAGCTTAAGAAAAAAACCAGTAGTTCTTCATTAGTGAGTTCTAATTAAACCCACGCTCTTTCCTTCAACAAATGCCTCTTGCTCTCTAAGATCAACCTCTATTGTTGAGAAATCTTTGTTTGCTGGAATTAACTCAAGATTATGATTATTTTTTTTGAAATATTTTAAAGTTACTTCGTCCTCAAGCCTTACTACCACTAGGTCGCCATTCTTTACATCTGTTGTTTTTTTGATTGCTACTAAATCATCTTCATGAATACCAGCATCAATCATACTCAGACCCTTCACTTTTAAAAAATAATCAAAGCTATCAGAAAACATGCTTGGATCACATGGAATTCTTTTTTCAATATTTTCCTCAGCTAGAGTAGGTGAGCCTGCGGCAACTAATCCAATCACAGGCATTTGAGCACCGTTTTTCTCAAAAGATTGTTGGCTTTTAACAATAGATATACCTCTTGAAGAGCCGCTTTGTATTGAAATATAGCCTTTCTTTTCAAGTGCTCTTAGATGCATTTCAGCTGCATTTGGCGACTTAAAGCCCAACTCCTTGCATATTTCAGCACGAGTTGGTGGAAAACCAGTTTTATTGAGATAAACTTCCACACAAGCTAAAACTTTTGATTGTTGTTTTGTTAATTCTTTCATATTATTTATACTGTATATTTTTACAGTATATAAATTTTGAAATGTAACTGCAACCCTCTTTAAAATATGAACTCAAAATTAGTAATCGGAATTTCTTCAAGGGCACTTTTTGATTTAAGTCAAAGCCATCAAATTTTTGAAAATGATGGGATTGAAGCTTATCGTAATCATCAAATTCAGAATGAGAATGAAATTCTTGATCCGGGTGAGGCTTTTAATCTCGTAACTAAGATTTTGAAAATTAATGATCTTTATGAGACTGATGACAGGATTGAGGTCATCCTTTTATCAAGAAATACAGCAGATACTGGCCTTAGAGTTTTTAATTCTATTGAAGCTCATAAACTGAATATTACTCGTGCTGTTTTTTGTGGGGGAGAGAGCCCTTATAAATATGTCAAAGCATTTGGGGTAGATTTATTTTTATCTAGCAGCAAAGATGACGTCAAGATGGCTATTGAAAATAATGTTCCATCAGCAAGAATTATTCCCTCAAAAACAAAGAAAAAAGTTAAAGGTGGCGATCTCCTCAAGATAGCTTTTGATGGCGACTCAGTAATTTTTTCTGATGAATCTGAAAAAGTTTTTGAAGAAGAGGGTTTAAAAGCTTTCTTGGATAACGAGCGTAAGAAAAAATCAATGTTAAAGGCAGGGCCTTTTAAATCATTTTTAGTTGAGCTTAATAAACTTCAGTCTGAATTGGATTTTGGAATTAGCCCAATTAGAACAGCACTTGTAACAGCGAGATCAGCCCCATCCCATAAGCGCGTTATTAAGACGTTGAGAAAATGGGGGGTTAGGATCGATGAATCTCTTTTTTTGGGGGGCATGAAAAAGTCTGAATTTTTGAAATCATTTGAAGCAGATATATTCTTTGATGATCAGCATAAAAATATCATAGATGCATCTGAAAAAGTTACTTCAGCTCATGTACCATTCGGAATCAAAAATAGGAATTAATCATGGATATTGTTTGCTTTGATATGGAAGGAACCCTCACTCCAGAAATATGGGAACAGGTTTCACTTGATTGCGGCATTTCTGAGTTAAGTAAAACTACTAGAGATATTCCCTCTTACTCTGATCTTATGGACTACCGAATTGATGTAATGAAAAAGAACAATCTTAAGCTTGCTGATATTGTTTCAGCAACAAAGAAATTAGATTTGTTAGATGGAGCTCTTAATTTCTTAAACCAGGTTAGGCAAGAATTTCAAGTAGTGATTTTATCTGATACATTCCATGAGATTGCATATCCATTAATGAAAAAACTTGGCTATCCTCTTCTACTTTGCCATACACTTGATGTCGATGGTGAGGATAATATTCTTGGTTATAAATTAAGAGATTTGCAGGCAAAAAAACAAGCTATTTTAGGCTTTCAATCTATGGGTTACAGATGTTTGGCTGCAGGAGATTCGTTTAATGACTTGCAAATGCTTGAGGTTGCAGACCAAGGCTTTTTTATTAATGCACCGGAAGCTATTTCCTCTTCAATGCCTGAGATACCATGTTTTAACACATACCCTGATCTTTTAAGTGCCTTAAAAAAATCTAAATAATATTTATGGATAATTCATTTTCGCTAAATAATTTTTCTAGACCAAAGCTCGAGATACCAGGGGATGAGACAAAACTTTTGCTTCATAGTTGCTGCGCACCATGCGCTGGAGAGGTTATGGAAGCTGTAGCAGCATCAAATATCGAGACAACTGTTTATTTTTATAATCCCAATATTCATCCCAAAGAAGAATATGAAATTCGAAAAGATGAAAATAAGAGATTTTGTGACAAGCTTGGATTTGATTTTATTGATGCAGATTATGATAAAGATAAATGGTTTGAGAGGGTAAAAGGTTTAGAGAATGAGCCTGAAAGAGGCAAACGATGCACTCAATGTTTTGATATGAGATTTGAGAGATCTGCTCTTTACGCTTATGACAATAATTTCAAGGTTTATGGAACTACACTTGGAATTTCTCGTTGGAAAAATATGGAGCAAATTAATGAATCAGGTTTTAGGGCTGCCCAGCGATACGCAGATGTTCATTATTGGGATTTTAATTGGCGAAAAAAAGGTGGCTCCTCTCGAATGATTGAAATCTCAAAGAGAGAAGAGTTCTATCAACAAGAATACTGTGGTTGTGTATACAGTTTAAGGGATACAAATAAGTGGCGCCAAGAAAATGATAAAGACCGAATTATTAGAGGCATTAAATTCTATAATTAATTTGGGAAACATACCCTTGGCAAAGTACAATACGAACCAATGAATACTCCGGGGAAAAAATTCAGACAGGCTATGGCTGATAACAATCCTTTAATGGTTGTTGGTGCAGTGAATGCTTATTGTGCAAAAATGGCTGAAAGTGCTGGCCACAAAGCGCTTTATCTTTCTGGAGCTGGAGTCGCTAATGCATCTTTTGGAATACCAGATTTAGCCATCACAACTTTAAATGATGTTGCTGAAGACTCAAGAAGAATTACTCAAGCAACAAACCTTCCTCTTTTGATTGATATTGACACTGGTTTTGGTGGGGCATTCAGTATCAGTCGAACCATCAAGGAAATGATTGCTGCAGATGTTGCAGCTGTTCATATTGAAGATCAAGTTACTCAAAAAAGATGCGGCCATAGACCAAATAAAAGTCTTGTCGATAAAATTGAAATGAGTGATCGAATCAAGGCTGCAGTTGATGGTCGGACGGATGAAAGTTTTTTTATCATGGCGAGAACTGATTCATATGCAACTGAGGGAATGGAAGGTGCAATTGATAGATGCAAGGAATACATTGAAGCTGGAGCAGATGGATTATTTTTAGAGGCGGTATTTAGTTTAGAGGATTACAAGCAATTAAAAGATGCATTACAAGTGCCCGTTCTCGCAAACATTACTGAATTTGGAAAAACACCTCTTTTTACTGCAGAAGAGCTTGCATCAGTTGGAGTTGATTTAATGCTATTTCCATTATCAGCTTTTAGAGCAATGAATAAAGCTGCAGAGTCTGTATATCAAGACATTGCTGCAAATGGATCACAAGCAAATTCAGTTGATAAGATGCAGACAAGAGATGAACTGTATGAGTATTTAAACTATCATTCATTTGAGCAAAAATTAGATGAATTATTTAAAAGGAAGGAGAATAAGTAAATGGTTAAGAAGTTAGAAGGTGCTGGGCTCCGCGGTCAAGTTGCAGGCGAGACATCACTTTGTACGGTTGGGCAAGAAGAAGGCTTGGCTTACAGGGGACATAAAATTGAGACATTGGCTGAAAAAGGAACATTTGAGGAGGTTGCTTATCTTCTTCTTTATGGCAAATTGCCTAATGCATCAGAATTATCAGATTACAAATCCTTATTAATGGGTTTAAGAGATCTTCCTGATTCCTTGAAGAAAGTACTCAGGGAAATCCCCGCATCAGCTCATCCAATGGCAGTAATGGCAACAGGATGTTCAATGTTAGGAAACCTTGAGCCCGAGGGGTCAATGGATGCGCAAATGAATTCTATTAATCGAATGGTTGCAACGATGCCATCGATTGTTACTTACTGGTATAAATTTTCTCATGATGGTAAAGATATCAGTCTTGTAAATGACGAAGAGACAATGGCGGGTCATTTTTTGCATATTCTGCATGGTAAAACTCCATCAGATCTCCATAGACGAGTCATGGATGCTTCATTGATTTTGTATGCTGAGCATGAATTTAATGCTTCTACATTTACTGCTAGGGTTTGCGCTTCGACAATGTCAGATATATTTTCATGTGTTGTAGCTGCTATAGGTTCTTTGAAAGGTCCTTTGCATGGAGGTGCTAATGAGGCTGCAATGGAAATGATAGAAAACTGGAAGACAAGAGATGAAGCTAAAACAAATATATTGGACATGCTTGCTAATAAAGACAAAATCATGGGCTTTGGTCATGCGGTTTACTCTGAAAGAGACCCAAGAAATGCTGTTATAAAAGAATTTTCTAAAGAGTTATCTCAAGAATACGGAGATGATACCTTGTATCAGGTCTCAGAAGAAGTAGAGCAGGTAATGTGGGATGAAAAGAAATTATTCCCAAATGCAGACTTTTTCCATGCTTCAGCATATTTTTATTTGGGGATTCCAACAAAACTATTTACTCCAATCTTTGTGATGTCACGAGTGACAGGCTGGACTGCTCACTGCATGGAGCAAAGAGCTAATAATAGAATTATTAGACCTAGTGCAGAATATACAGGCCCCGAGACTTCTGTTTGGGTTGATATCGAAGATAGGGAGTAAATCATGTCAAATAATGTTGAGCTGAATACAAGGTCAGGTCCCGACTCTTTGCTTGTGGAAATTGCAGAGTATGTTTCAAAACAGGATATAAGCTCTCAGCTTGCACTTTCAACCGCACGAAATTGTTTAATCGATACCATTGGATGTGGTTTATTAGCATTAACTTTTCCTGCATGTACAAAAATGCTTGGTCCTATTGTTCCTGGTACCAATGTGCCTAATGGGGTCAGAGTTCCTGGAACTAATTTTTTACTTGATCCGGTTAAAGGTGCTTTCGATATAGGTTGTATTATCAGATGGCTAGATTATAACGATACTTGGTTAGCTGCTGAATGGGGCCATCCCTCTGATAACTTAGGAGCAATTCTTTCAATAGCAGATTATGTTTCCCAGGAAAATGTTGCAGCTGGCAGAGATCCTTTAACAATGCGAGATGTATTGGAGTGCATGATAATGGCACATGAAATACAAGGAGTCTTAGCTCTTACAAACAGTTTCAATAGAGTAGGTTTAGATCATGTTGTGCTTGTGAAAGTCGCATCAACTGCTGTTGTTACTAAATTACTCGGTGGTGATAATGATCAAGTTATGGATGCGATCAGTCAAGCATGGGTTGATGGACAAAGTTTAAGAACATATCGCCATGCACCCAATGCAGGTTCCAGAAAAAGCTGGGCTGCAGGAGACGCTACTAGCAGGGCGGTTAGGCTTGCGCTTATAACTCTTTCTGGAGAAATGGGATATCCAAGTGTTTTATCAGCTCCAACATGGGGCTTTGAAGACGTTTCATTTAAGGGTGAAAAACTATCTTTAAGTCAACCACTTGGTTCATATGTAATGGAGAATGTTCTTTTTAAAATTAGTTTCCCAGCTGAATTTCATGCACAAACAGCTGTTGAAGCTGCTGTTACGTTACATCCCCAAATCAAAGATCGACTAGATGAGATTTCTAATATTGAAGTAACCACTCATGAATCGGCAATAAGAATCATTTCTAAATCTGGTGAGTTAAACAATCCAGCTGATAGAGATCATTGTTTGCAATACATGATTGCAATCGGGTTAATCCATGGAGATCTTATAGCAGAACATTACGAAGATGATGTTGCTAGTGATCCAAGAGTGGATCAACTTAGAGAAAAGATGACAATTAATGAAGATCAACGATATACGGACGAATACTTAGAGGCTGATAAAAGATCTATAGCAAATAAAATACAAATATTCTTCAACGATGGCTCTTCAACAGATGCTATAGAAGTTGAGTATCCGATAGGTCATAAACGTAGAAGAGAGGAAGGAATTCCAGTTCTAGAAAATAAATTTAAGAATAATCTTGGTAAGATTTTTGATGATGAAAAAGTAAACTCCATTTTATCAAAATGCCTTGATCAAGATGAGCTAGAGGCTATGAGCGTCCTAGATTTTCAAGAATTATTTACTGTTGAAGAGAACTCCTTTTAAAGGCTGGTTGGAATATACCTCAGAGCTTCTTGACTAAATAAAAATGTTTGGTCTGAATAATGGACCGAAGATTCATTTCTTGATGAGCCATAGTTATGCATTCCATAAATTATTTTGCCGCTGTCTTCTTGGGCAACTATAAAAAATAAGCCATCACCTCCTGACATGTTTAAACTTTTAGTGGCATAGTTCGGTGATCCATAAACCGCTCTTAGTGTATCGACCGATCCTTGAATTGGATAGCTTCTTGATCCTCTTGAAATGGTATTAATTTCACTCCATGGATCAGAATAATTTCTTTTAATTTCTCCAAACAAACTATCACATTCTTCTTTTGCAGCTTGATAGGAAGGCGTGGGTTTGCCATTCATTTCTGAAATCCATTCTTGAGCCATAAAACACATACCAAGAGCCGCATCAGTATTATTGAAGTTAGTTTTTCCATTCCAGTTTTGTAATGCTAGTTCAATATTCTTGTCATATTGTGCGATTGATTCTAGATATTTGTATTGCCTTGAATTTTTTGAGTAGGAGTTATCAAACTTGATTGCAATAAATTGATTTAAATCAATATTGTCATCTTTTGAAAGCAGTTCATTTGCAACATAAGATCTATTTGTGAGTCTTTGTTCAAAATGTACATTTTTTTTCTTTGTTTTTTTATTTAAGGAATATTCTCCCATCACAGAAAATGGATTTTGATTGGTGCTTTGAATCCATCCATTTGAAGGATTAATAAATTTTGGAAGATCATGAACTAAGTCCTTTTCATTCCAAATATCCTTTGAGCTAGAGCTTTTTGTAATCTGTCTTGCCTTTGAAGCATCTTGCCTATTGGGGATTCTTCCATTATAAAAATATCCAATATTCCTATCAGAATCCATTGTCACAAAGTTAAAGCTTGGTATCTTCCTTTTTGCAAGCTGCTCCTCAAATTGGTATACATTTCTTGTATTGCTTATTTCATACCACCCCTCTATTTCATTGAAAGAGTTCTGATTTATATGTCTGAGAGCAAAATATTTCCCATTCATCTCCAACACAGGACCAAACTTTGAATATCTAAATTTTTGTTTAGTACTCCATTTTAAAAAACCAAATAGTTTAAATGCCAAGTCATCTTCTTCAATTTCAAATGATTCCCATTTATTATCAAGCAAATATTGATCGGTGTTCTCTGGATTTATTGTTAGTTCAAATATATCCATTACATCAGGGCGATTAACAGTAGCACCCCAACCAATATTTTTATTAAAACCTACATTGATCAAGAAAGATCCTGGAAAGTTACCACCATGACCATGCCACCCAGATTCGCTCTCAATATTTAATTCATACCAACCAACTGGCCCTGACAAGGGTTGGTGAGAGTTAATAAGTAAGTAAGAAGCATTTGCATTTGTTTTAATTGAATTAATTGCTATTGCATTTGACCCTGTCGGAATTGATGTTTTATTTTGCGCAGTCATTTGTGCCAAATCTCTATCTAAACCAGCAAAAAATAGATGCTGGATATAAGATCCAGCAAGCACATCTTCCTGAGTGACAGGATGAATGGATAAATTTACTTTATCAGGATGTTGATTCGCATAAGTGTTGACACCATCCGCATATGCCTGAGCCATGGAAAGTATGTTTTGAGAGAGTTGCTTTTTTCCAATATTCTCTACTTTGGAATGAACTTTCAATAATCTAACTAGGTAGTCAGTCTCGATACTACCAAGGCCATTATAAATTGCATTTTCACCTCGGTATAAAGGCATTAACTCTACAAGGTCTTCATACGCATCTTCTGCGTGAACTAAACCTATTCCATATGCAACATCTTGATCTGTCTTACCTTTAATATATGGAATTCCCCAAAAATCTCTATTAATTGAGACGTTATATTCTTTAGAGATTTCATATGAAGAATTCTTTTTAACTAAGGCACAAGAGCTTAGAATTAAAACAATACTTAGTATGGGTATGAAGAATGAAGTAGCATTTAAATATATTTTTATTTTCACGATCCTAATTGTAATAGTTTCAGATAAAAATTCTTTAGATAAAACTTTTTTTGTAAAGTAAAATTTGATGGATAATTAAAGTTCAAATAGCTCTATTGCACTACGGATAGGCTCTATTATGCTTTTTGGTCTATAATTCTGCGTATGTCAGGCAATACATTTGGAAAATTATTTCAAGTTACAACTTATGGGGAAAGCCATGGGAAGGCGCTTGGGTGCATTATAGATGGTTGCCCACCCCAATTAGAGCTTTCAACTGAAGATATTCAATCTGAGCTAAATCGGAGGAAACCCGGTCAGTCTGATGTAACAACCCAAAGAAAAGAAGATGATGTTGTAGAAATTTTGTCTGGTGTATTTGAGGGTAAGACTTTAGGAACCCCAATTAGTTTGATTATTTACAACACAGACCAGAGATCAAAAGATTATTCGAATATCAAAGATGTCTTTCGCCCAAACCATGCTGATATTACTTATCAAGCAAAATATGGTCACCGAGACTATAGAGGCGGAGGTCGATCAAGTGCTAGAGAGACGGCCATGAGAGTAGCAGCAGGAGCTATTGCTAAAAAATATCTTAACTCCCATGGCATTCATACTGATGGCTACGTTAGTCAAGTAGGCTCTATTTCAGCAGATGCTATCAATTTAAAAAATGCTAAATCTAACAAGTATTTCTTTGCTGATGAGTCTAAATTAGAAGATCTAGATGCTATGTTTGCTGAATTGATTGAAGAGGGCAACTCAGTTGGAGCAAGGCTGGGCGTAAGAGTAACAAATTGTCCGATCGGTCTTGGCGAGCCTGTTTTTGACAAGTTTGATGCAGATTTAGCAAAAGCAATTATGAGCATTAATGCTGTGAAGTCTGTCAGCATTGGAAATACTCATAACATTCTAGATTTAAGGGGTTCTGAGGTTAGAGATGAAATGACACAAGATGGCTTTAAATCAAATAATGCTGGGGGTATCTTGGGTGGCATTACAAATGGCGATCTGATTGAGCTAGAATTTATTATCAAACCAACATCAAGCATTAAATCAAAAGGTCAAACAATTAATGCTGCAGGTGACGAAGTTGAGGTTGAAGTAACTGGTCGGCATGATCCTTGTGTTGGGATCAGAGCGGTTCCTATAGCAGAGTCAATGGTAAATTTAGTTCTTATGGATCATTTGTTAAGAAACCAAGCTCAATGCGGAACGATTGATCAATCGACTCCATTTAAGAAATAATATGCCTGTTACTCTATATGACAAGCTCTGGGATGAGCATCTAGTTCAAACTGACGATACCAACGAGTCATTAATTTACATTGATAGACACTATCTCCATGAGGTTACCTCGCCTCAAGCTTTTGAGGGTCTAAGGCATAAGCAGTTAAAACCATGGCGGCTTGACGCAAACGTAGCCACTCCTGACCATAATGTTCCTACGGATCGAGGCAATACATTTGATGCGGCATCAATCAAAGATGAAGTAGCTAAAATTCAAGTAGTTGAGCTTGATAAAAACTGTAATAATTTTGGCATCCATCAATTTGATATAACTTCAAACAAACAAGGTATTGTTCATGTGATGGGCCCTGAGCTTGGGTACACACTGCCAGGTATGACTATTGTGTGCGGTGACTCTCACACTTCAACGCATGGCGCATTTGGGTGTTTAGCTATGGGCATAGGAACATCTGAAGTTGAGCATGTTTTAGCTACTCAATGTTTAAAAATTACTAAGCTAAAAAATATGCAAGTCAATTTTAATGGCCATCCTCAAAGAGGCGTTACCTCAAAAGATATTGTTTTGCATTTAATTAAGTTAATTGGGACTGCCGGAGGTGCTGGTCACGCTATTGAGTTTTCAGGTTCATATATTTCATCTGCTTCAATGGAGTCTAGGATGACAATTTGTAATATGGCTATCGAAGCTGGCGCAAAGGTTGGTCTTGCTGGAGTTGATGCAACCACCCTTGATTACGTCAAAAAACATTCGAATCTTTCAGATTCAATGTTCAGTAAAGCTAACGAATATTGGCAGACTTTAAAATCTGATCCAGATGCAAATTTCGATCAAACAATTGATATTAATGTTTCAAACATTAGACCTCAAGTTACTTGGGGCACTTCACCTGAAATGACTATAGATTTTGATGCAGATATTCCCTCCCAAGGTGATATCGATGAAGTAAATCATGAAAACTTATTACTCGCAAAAGCATACATGGGTTTGGATGAGTCAAAGACTCTCCAAGATTTAAGTTTTGATAGGATTTTTATTGGTTCTTGTACCAACTCAAGAATGGAAGATCTGCGTGATGCTGCATCTGTTGTAAAAGGTAAGAAAATTTCAAAAGATATTACTGAAGCTATTGTGGTGCCTGGCTCTGGAATGGTTAAAGCGCAGGCAGAAGAGGAGGGTTTGGATAAAATTTTTGTTGACGCAGGTTTTTTATGGCGTGATCCAGGTTGCTCTATGTGCTTAGGCATGAATCCCGATCAGTTAAAACCTTATGAGCGCTGCGCGTCAACTTCCAACAGGAATTTTGAAGGTAGGCAAGGCAACCTTGGAAGAACTCATTTGATGAGCCCTTTAATGGCTGCATTGACGGCGGTAAACGGTAAAATAACGGACCCATCATGACTAATTCAATTATCACAGGCATCGTAGCAACTTTTAATAGAGATAATATTGATACTGATCAAATTATTCCAACTGAGTACCTCAAATCTATTAAAAAATTTGGCTTTGGAGACTTTCTCTTTGATGGGTGGAGATATTTAGATGAAGGAAGATTAGATATGACTGCAGATGATCGTTCTAAAAATCATGATTTCATTTTAAATAAAGAGCCTTTTACAAATGCCAAAATTTTATTAACTAGAGATAATTTTGGTTGCGGCTCAAGCAGAGAACACGCTGTATGGGCTTTAAGAGACTTTGGTTTTAAGGCAGTTATAGCTAGCTCATTTGGAGATATTTTTTACAATAATTGTTTCAAGAATTCAGTTCTCCCAATTAAACTAACCAAAGAAGAGATTAATCATCTATTTGAAATTTCCAGCCTTTCTCCAGTTAGCTTTGAGATTGATTTATTAAAAAAAGATCTCAAGTTTGATGGTAACTATTCCTACTCATTCGATGTAAAAGATAGCCTTCTTGATCGCATTATTAACAATTTAGATGACGTTGATATTACCTTAGAACATAAAAATCATATTGAGGCTTTTGAGCAAAAAAGAAGACACCAGAGACCGTGGCTTTTTGATTACAGTAATTGAGTGCAAGAATGACAAAAAAAATATTAATTCTCCCAGGGGATGGTGTCGGTCAAGAAGTCACCTCTTCAATGAATGAAGTCTTGTATTATTTAATTGATGAGCAAGGCTTAGATTTTGAAATTTCAGAGAGAAAAGTTGGCGGCTCTTCTTATGATGAATTTGGAAAACCTTTAACTGAAGAAACTTTAGAAATCGCAAGAAATTCGGATGCAATTTTATTTGGAGCCGTTGGTGGACCGCAGTGGGATAATCTTGGTTGGGATGTTCGGCCAGAACAAGCATTGCTAGGATTACGTAAATCTCTTGGTCTGTTTGCTAATTTAAGGCCTGCCTTCTTGTTTAACGAGCTTGCATCTGCATCCCCGCTGAAAAATCATATTATAGAAAATCTAGATATTCTGATAGTTCGAGAACTGACAGGAGGAGTATATTTTGGAGAGCCTAGAGGCATTGTTGAAAATGAAACTCCTAAATATGGTTTTAATACAATGATCTATAACGAAGATGAGATTAGCAGAATCGCAAGGGTCGCATTTGAAGCTGCAATGAACAGAGATAAGAAGCTATGCTCTGTTGAAAAAGCTAATGTTTTAGAAGTTTCAAAATTCTGGAGAAGCATAGTAACTGAAATGAGTGCCGAGTATCCTGAAGTCGAGCTTTCTCACCAGCTTGCTGATAATGCCGCTATGCAGTTAGTGCTAAATCCAAACCAATATGATGTGATTGTTTCCGGAAATCTTTTTGGAGACATGCTCTCAGATATAGCGGCTACTTTAAGCGGTTCAATTGGAATGCTTCCCTCTGCATCTTTAAATAGTTCGTCTCAGGGCATGTATGAACCATGTCATGGGAGCGCACCAGATATTGCCGGTCAAGGTATTGCAAATCCAATCGCAATGATTGCTTCTCTTGCAATGGCTTTTGAATATTCGCTTGAAAGAGTTGATCTTGCTAGAAGGATTGAGTCAGCGATTAAAACTTTTATTAGTAAAGGTTATAGAACAAAAGATATCTCTACCTCCAAGGAATTCATGAAAACCCAGGAAGTTGCCTTAGCTATAATTAGAATCTTAAAGGATGAAAATGAATAAGGGAGTGTCTATAGCTTTGGTAGGAGCAACTGGTGTTGTTGGAACAAAAATTATTCAATTATTAGAAAAAAGAGCATTTCCTGTGGATCAATTTATACCTCTTGGTAATTCAACAGTAGGATCATCAATTCAATTTAATAATAAACAATATCAAGTTGAATCATTAAAAAATTTTAGTCCTGAAAAAGGACAATTTGTAATATTTTCTGCTGGATCAAGCGTTGCAGAAAAATATGCAAGAAACTTTGTTGCTGAAGGAAGTTTTGTAGTTGATTTGTCCTCTAATTTTAGATATGAAGATGATGTTCCTTTAATCATCCCAGAAATTAATGGAGAGATTCTTAAGACCTTCTCAAAGCCATTCCTTATAGCCAACCCGAATTGTTCTTCGGCACAGTTACTTATGGTTTTAAAGCCAATCCATGATCAAGCTGAAATCAAGTTTTTAAATATAGCTACGTATCAAGCAGTCTCAGGAACTGGAAAGGCGGCATTAGAAGAGCTGCATAATCAAACATATTTTACTGATTCGGAAAGTCAATCCACTGTATATCCTAAGCAAATAGCGTTTAATGTTATTCCGCAGTGCGATATTTTTTTAGAAAACAATTTTACTAAAGAAGAAATGAAATTAACTTGGGAGACTCATAAAATTCTTGATCCAAATATTCAAGTTCAGGCAACCTGCGTAAGAGTGCCAGTATTTAATGGGCATTCTGAGGCTGTATTCTTCAAGGTTTCAAGAGAAATATCTCGTGAAGAGATAATTGAGATTCTAGAAAATTCACCTGGCATAAGAGTGCTTGATAATCCTCAGGAGGGTGAGTACCCCACGCCTGTTGAGAATGCAACTGATACAGAGGATGTTTATGTTGGAAGAATCCGTTCTCAAAAGCTTGATGGTGATACATGGATTTCAATGTGGATCGTTGCTGATAATGTTTATGGCAAAGGCGCTGCCTTGAATGCAGTTCAGATATGTGAAGAGCTTCTTAGTATTAATTTATTGAAATGAAAAAGTGTTTTCTTTTATTCGCTCTGTTGAGTCATACCCTTTATGCAAGCACGATCATTGGAAGTCCTATTGTAGAAATTAATCCAGAGGGATTATATTTGGTACAGATCAAGATCAGCTCAACTAGTAATTTAGATGAAGATGATATTTCTATTACTAACTTCAAATCAAATGATGATCTGTCCGATTTTAATTTTGAATTCAGAATTTTTGAGAATCTCCAGGATTACAAACGCTTAACCTTAGCTATACCTAATAACTATTTAGAAGACTATATTTCTTTTCGGTTAAATATTAAGAAAGAATTAAAAAAAGATATATTTATATTTCTCCCACAAAATGACATTGTTCCTATGGCAAAATCACAAGTTTCTTTTAAACTCCCAGCAAAGAAGATTTATGGCGAGCCGCAACGATATGATCTAGAAAAAATACTATCTGAAGAGATTGATTATGAAGATTCTGAGCCTAACGCTTTCTCTCTTGCAAAACCTAGCAATGATAGCAACGATGATACTGAAGATCCCAAGAGCATACCAAGCAGTGAGGTAGAGACTATATGGAGTGTTTCGAAATCTGTAAGTCAAAACTATGATGCTTCAATTTATCAAATAATGTGGGGCTTTTACCTTGAGAATCCAAATGCATTCATTGATGAGGATATTAATAGAGTAAGAGGGGATGTTGATCTTGCTTTGCCCTCTCAAGAGTTAGTCGCTTCAACTTCAGAGATTACTGCAAAAGAATCCATTGCTTTTATGGACACAAGAAATAACCAGATTAAAAGGTCTGCAATCAAACCAATTTTAAAATTAACCGCACCTAAAGAAATTTCTTCTGACATAGGCAGCAAACAAAATTCTATTAATAGCCAAACTCTCCAATTAAAACCCTATCCAATCAAGGAGATAGATAATTCTCAATTAAATGCTTCGGAAATAGTTTCAAAGAATACCTCAATCATCGAGATACAATCAGAAACTGATCTTTTTGTCACATCCAATACTTCAAAAAAATCTCAAGGTTTTGATCTTAAAGATCTATTTTGGGTTGGTGTTTTATCTTTGTTTTTAGGCTTTACAATCTCTTATATACTCATCCGATCAAGTAAGAGGCCTGTATTTACAAGAGCTGCTGTGGAGGAGGATTTACAGGATGAAAATAATACCTTCCAAACTAATTTAAGCATATCTAATGATATTGAAACTCAAGAATTAGATTTAGTTAGAACTTATATTGAAATGGATGACTGGGATAGCGCAGCAAAAATTTTAGATAAACTGATTGCTAATTCAAAAAAATGATTCAATTATTTCTGCTGCTCGTTCGCTATTAAAAGAAAAGAAATAAATTGTGAGATTTATAGGTATTTGTCAGTACGATGGTTCTAATTATTCTGGATTTCAATCTCAAAAGAATGCATCCTCTATCCAAGATCATCTTGAATTAGCTATTTCATCCATTGGGGTGCTTGAAGAACGTATTAATTACGCGGGTAGAACTGATGCTGGAGTGCATGCAACAGGACAGATTTTTGATTTTTCATCCAAGGATCATAGAGAAACCAGTCAATGGCTCAAGGGTCTTAACTCTCAATTACCAAATGATATTTTAGTTTCTTCTATTCAAAAAGCACCAGATGAATTTCATTCAAGATTTGATGCTATTAATAGATCTTATGCGTATGTAATTTATACCGGTAAAACCCAACCAATTTTTTTAAGAGATTATATTTATTGGGAAAAACATGAAATTGATATAGAAATTATGAGAGCTGAGGCTGCTCATATACTTGGGACACATAATTTTAATTCATTTAGAGGGTCAAAATGTACTGCAAAAAACCCTGTTCGTACCATTCACAGTATTGATATTGAGCAAAAGGAGAACTTTATCATTATAAGTCTGTGTGCAAATGCATACTTGTATAATATGGTTAGAATTATTGTTGGTACATTGCTAGATATGTCCAAAGGTTCTAGAAAAAATATGAAGACTATTTTAAATGCACAAGATAGAACAAATGCAGGTAAGACAGCTCAAGCTCAAGGACTTTTTTTTACTGGCGCTGAATATAAAAAAGATAAATTTAGATTTAAAAGATGTAGTTGCTAATCCTTTAAATTTTTTAATTAGTCCAAGGAAATGAAATTAAAAATTTGTGGAATACGCGACATAGATATATTGCAATATGCTTGTGAAGCAGGTATTGATTTTGTTGGATTCATAATGGCTCATGAAAGCCCTAGAAAAATTTCTAATAATTTCTTGGTTTCTTTAGAAAATTTTAACTTTCAAGACACCTCCCCAGTTTTTGTTTTTGTAAATCCATCAGTCGACGAGGTTAATGAAATTACAAATAAAATTGAAAACCCAATTTTGCAATTTCATGGTGATGAAGAAGATAATTTTTGCCAACAATTTAATCAATCTTTTTGGAAAACTATTAGGGTTAAAAACTCTCAATCTCTTAAGGCTATAGATGATTTCCCATCTGCAGATGCCATACTGCTAGAAACATTCTCAGATGATGTTTATGGAGGAACTGGCAAAATGTTTGATTGGAGCTTACTAGAAAAAATTTCACTCCAAAGAAAATTTGTACTTGCTGGTGGAATTAATCCCGAGAACATTAAAGAAGCAGTCTCCTTAAATCCTTGGTGTATCGATGTTAACTCTGGGGTAGAATCATCACCTGCACTTAAAGATAAAACTATGATGGATCAGATCATAAAAAATTTTAAAAATGGATAATCTAACTGATTTACCAAACTCCGATGGTTTTTTTGGAGAGTATGGAGGGAAGTTTGTTCCCGAGACTCTTATGCATGCTTTAAAAGAGCTAGATGAAACATATTCAAAACTAAAAAATGACCAGAAATTTATTGAAGAAATTGATCAAGACTTAGTCCAATTTGTGGGTAGACCCTCTCCATTATATTTTGCTGAGAGGTTAACAGATTATTATTCTGGTCCTCAAATATGGCTTAAAAGAGAGGATTTGAATCACACAGGCGCTCATAAAATTAATAATACTGTTGGACAGATATTGCTTGCTAAGGCAATGGGCAAGAAAAGAATTATCGCTGAAACAGGTGCTGGACAGCATGGAGTCGCAACTGCAACAGTTGCAGCAAGACTTGGTCTAGAGTGCCATATTTATATGGGGGCTGCAGATGTAAAAAGACAGTCTCTAAACGTTTATAGAATTAAGCTTCTTGGAGCAAAAGTGCATGCAGTAGATTCTGGAACCGCAACCCTTAAAGACGCATTAAATGAGGCTATGAGAGACTGGGTAACCAATATTGAGGATACCTATTATATTATTGGCAGCGTTACAGGGCCTCATCCTTATCCGATGATAGTTAGAGATTTTAATGCCATTGTTGGAAGAGAATTAAGAAAGCAATCCATGGAACAATTTATGCAATATCCAGATGCAATTGTTGCCTGTGTTGGCGGCGGATCAAATGCAATGGGAATTTTTTATCCTTTTCTTGAAGAATCTAATGTTGAATTAATTGGTGTCGAAGCTGCCGGCAGTGGCCTGATGAGCGGTAAGCATGCAGCCCCTCTAAATGATGGGGAGCCAGGTATTTTGCATGGAGCAAAGAGCTATCTTATGCAAGATAAAAATGGTCAGGTTATAGATACACATTCTATTTCAGCTGGCTTAGATTATCCTGGAGTGGGCCCAGAGCACTCAAATTTAAAAGATTCTGGAAGAGCTAATTATATTGCTGTTGATGATGTAGAAGTTTTGAGTTCATTTCATTTGGTAACAAAACTTGAGGGCATTATGCCAGCTCTAGAGACTGCTCATGCATTTGCTGCATTGGAACATATTGCTAAAAATTATAAATCTAATCAACACATTGTAATTAATGTTTCTGGAAGAGGAGATAAAGACATTAACACTGTTGCTACCATGGATGGAATATCTCTTGATTAGATTAGAGGATAAGATTCTTTCATTAAAAAAGGCCTCTAAAAAAGCACTAGTTGCCTATTTAGTCGCCGGAGATCCAAACCTAGACTCAACTTTAGAACTGATGCATGGATTTGTTGATGCGGGAGTAGATATTCTTGAGGTAGGAGTTCCTTTCACAGACCCTATTGCAGAAGGACCAATTATCCAAGCTGCTCATGATAGGGCATTAAAAAATAATACATCGCTTAATGAGATTTTTGAGCTTGTAGAAAAATTTAGAGAAAAAAATACCGAAACCCCAATTATTCTCATGGGCTACATGAACACTTTTTTAGCTAATTCACATGCTCTAAAAGAAGCTCATACTTTTGGTGCTGATGCGGTCTTAATTGTTGATATTCCAGGCGAGAGCGATCTTGAGGGGCTTGGTATTAAAAATAAAAACCTTGCCTCAATATCATTAATAGCCCCGACTACTAGCAAAGATAGAATATCTAAAATATGTAATTGCAGTTCAGGTTTTCTATATTACGTTACTCTTCGGGGTGTAACAGGATCATCTCATTTAGATATCAGCGAGGCAGAGAAAAAAATAAACCACATTAAATCGCAAACTTCACTTCCAGTCTTTGCTGGCTTTGGGATTAAGACGCCTGATGATGCTTTTAATTTAAGCAAAATATCTGATGGGATTGTTATTGGCTCGAGTATAGTTCAGATGATACACGAGCAATCTAACCAAAAAGAATTTAAAAAAATATATAATTATCTTCATGAAATGTCTGAAGCAATAAATAGATGAATTGGCTTACAAGATTAATCCCATCTATTGGTTCGAATCGTAACTTAAAATCATCCAAGAGCAAGATACCAGACGGCCTTTGGAATAATTGCCCTGCATGTGAAACTATCTTATATCAGCCTGAGCTAGAAAAATCCCTTTTTGTTTGCCCAAAGTGCGATCATCATTTACGTATTGGAGCCAGAACAAGAATGGCTATTTTCTTTGATGGTGGAAGTTTTCATGAGCTTGCAACTAAAATTACCACTAAAGATATTCTAAAATTTAAAGATAAAAAATCATATGGCCAACGAATCAAAGAGGCTGTCTCTAACACAGGTGAAGAAGAAGCAATTGTTATTGGTAAAGGTATGCTCGAGGGAACTGAGATTGTAGTTGCAGCTTTTGAGTTCCGTTTCATGGGTGGATCTATGGGCGGAGCAGTTGGGACAAAATTTGTTCAGGGAGTCGATGCTGCAATAGAGCATCAAATTCCCTTGATATGTTTTTCTACGAGCGGAGGAGCTAGGATGCAAGAGTCTATGGTCTCATTAATGCAAATGGCAAAAACATCAGCCGCATTAGGAAAACTTAAAGAAGCAAAATTACCATATATTTCAGTAATGATTGACCCTATTTATGGCGGAGTTTCAGCTAGCATAGCTATGCTTGGAGATATAAATATAGCCGAACCAAAAGCATTGGTTGGATTTGCGGGCAGAAGGGTTATTGAGCAGACAGTTAGAGTTGATCTTCCTGAGGACTTTCAAAAATCAGAATTTTTATTAGAGCATGGTGCAATTGATATGATAGTTCATAGAAAAGACTTGAGAGCAAAGGTATCAAGTATCTTATCAAAGCTATATCCCGGACAATGAATACCAATCGTATATTAGGAATTTTTATTGCTGTTACTGTATTAATTTGGATTCTACTCTTTGCTCTTTCACCTCAACCCAAGTACCAAAACAGTATCAATATTAATATTCCTAAACTTCCAGAACCCTTGGTTGATCAAGATAGCCTTAAAAAGATAGAATTTAAGGAGGTCAAAAATGATTTTCTTAAAATTGATACAAAAGATACGCTTCCCTCTGCAAAGCAACGAGTAGACAAAATTGATTTCAATTTATATGTTTACAGAATTGGGGCATTTGGATCTTCAACCACTATTTCTAATGTCGTGAAATCATTTAATGATGCAGGCTTTCCGGCTTTTACTCAGCAAAATAAATCAAATAAGAATCTTACGAATGTTTTGGTGGGACCTTTTGCTAGTAAAAACGACATTAAGGATAATCAAAAAACGCTTAATCAAATTGCTGGCATAGAAGTCGGTGAGGTCATGGCTTGGAGTCCTTAGCTCTATCTTATTTTGATTATCTTGTAATTGGGATAATTGCGCTTTCAGGCTTAATTGCATTTTTTAGAGGCTTCATTCAAGAGACTTTCTCTCTTTTGTTATGGATCATTGCCTTTGCAGGAGCAATGTTTTTAAACCTATATCTGGAGCCTTATTTGCCAGACTATTTAGGTAGTCCTGAGATCAGAAGAATTATTACAATCATTACTGCATTTGTTGGGATCATTTTCTTAGGAGGGTTTTTAATTAAATTACTTCGAGGTTTAGTTCACTGGTCAGGCATGGGTGGTTTGGATAGACTTTTAGGGGTATTGTTTGGATTTCTTAGAGGCATGCTTCTAATTGTAGTGATTTATTTAGTGCTACCAGGTGAATTTAAGCAATCTGCCTTCATCATAGATTCTAAAAGTTCAGCTTATTTAAAAAAATATGCGCCCATGGCTGAAAAATTTTTTAAAAGTATGATCTCAGAGAAAAATTCAGTTATGCTTAAGCCTGATATAAGCACAATTTACGAGACAACATAATGTGTGGAATAGTAGGCATATATTCTGAAACTCATGTAGCTAGTTCAATCTATGACTCTCTATTGATGCTTCAGCATAGAGGCCAGGATGCTGCAGGAATGGTCGTTTGTGATGAAACCGGTAGACTCAATAGTCGAAAATCTATGGGCTATGTTCGCGACGCCTTCCAGCAACGACACATGAATAAATTGCTTGGTAATTATGGAATTGGCCATGTTCGGTATCCAACTGCAGGGGGTGCCGGTAAAGAATTTGCTCAACCAATGTATGTTAATTCTCCATACGGTATTAGTCTTGCGCATAATGGAAATTTAACAAATTCTAAAGTTCTTGCTCGTGAATTATTTCATGCTGAAATGCGTCATATTAATACTGACTCAGATTCAGAGGTATTGCTTAATATTTTTGCTCATGAGCTTGGCAAGCAAAGAGCTATCCTTCCCTCTAGAAAACATTTCTTCAAAGCAGTTAGAAAAACTCACATCAGATGCCAAGGAGCCTATGCAGTTGTTGCTTTGATTACAGGCTTTGGATTGCTTGCATTTAGAGATCCACGAGGCATTCGTCCATTAGTGATTGGCGTTAAGGATGGCCCAACAAAAAAGGAATATATTATTGCCTCAGAAAATGCTTCTTTCTCTGCTTTAGGCTTTAAGACATTAAGGGATGTACATCCTGGAGAGGCAGTTTTTATTGATGTTGATGGAAATTTACATAGCGATCAGTGCTCTAATAATGCCGAGTCAACCCCCTGCATTTTTGAATACGTTTATTTAGCTAGACCTGATTCTATTTTGGACGAGATTTCTGTTTATAAAGCAAGAATGAGAATGGGGCAGAAGCTAGCAAAAAAAATCCTTAAACTAAACCCTGGGCATGATATTGATGTGGTAATTCCCATACCTGATAGCTCCACTACCGCCGCATTGCAGCTTGCTGCAGCATTAAAACTTCCCTATAGACAAGGTTTTGTAAAAAATAGGTATGTAGGCAGGACTTTTATTATGCCGAATCAAGAAGAAAGGAAAAAATCAGTTAGACGAAAATTAAATATATTAGACCTTGAGTTTAAAGGAAAAAATGTACTGTTAGTTGATGACTCCATAGTGAGAGGTACTACTAGTAAGAGGATTATTGAAATGGCTAGAGAGGCGGGTGCAAATAAAGTGTATTTCTCATCTGCAGCTCCACCAGTTAAGTTTCAAAATCTTTATGGTATCGATATGGCAGCAACAAATGAGTTAATTGCTTCTGGAAGAACTGATGAGGAGGTCGCAACAGAAATCGGCGCTGATTGGCTTATTTATCAAGATTTAGATGACTTAATTGCTTCTGCTCAGGAAGGGAACCCTGGAATTAAAAGTTTTGAAATGTCCATTTTTGATGGTAAATATCCAACTTCAATTAGCTCAGACTATCTAGACGGCCTTGAGTCATCTCGGGGAGATGACCAAAAAGTTGCTAGAGAAAAATCTAATTAGGCGCTTACAATATTTACTGCAGGAATATCAGCTGTATTTGCGCTTTCAACATATTGATCTATTTCATTAAAATTTAAATAGCGATATATATCGTCAGCAAGCGGGTTAATTTCTTCCATATATTTTAAATATTCTTTTGGTGAGGGAAGCTTGCCCAAAACAGAGGCAATTGCAGCAAGTTCGGCAGAAGCTAGAAATACATCAGCTCCATCACCCAATCTATTAGGAAAATTTCTTGTAGAAGTTGAAACAACTGTAGAGTTTGCAAGCACCCTAGCTTGATTACCCATACAAAGAGAGCAACCAGGTAATTCTGTCCTTGCTCCAGATGTCCCAAAGACATTATATATACCTTCTTCTATTAATTGTTTCTCATCCATCTTGGTGGGTGGGACTATCCATAATCTAGATTTTGTTCCGTTATATTTTTTAAGCAAATGACCTGCAGCTCTAAAGTGGCCGATATTTGTCATACATGATCCAATAAAGACCTCGTCAATGTTTGTTTCAGCGACTGCTGATAAAGGTTTTATATCATCAGGGTCATTTGGGCATGCAAGAAGAGGTTCTGTAATTTCATTGAGGTCGATCTCAATAATTTCAGCATATTCAGCATTCTCATCTGGCTCTAGTAATTCAGGGCTTGCAATCCATTCTTCCATTGCCTGAGCTCTTCTCTCCAAAGTTTTAGCATCACCATAACCACTTCCAATCATCCATCTAAGCATCACAATGTTTGATTTTAAGTACTCTATAATCGGCTCTTTATTTAATCGAACTGTGCATCCTGACGCAGATCTTTCAGCAGATGCATCGGACAATTCAAATGCCTGTTCTACTTTGAGGTCTGGTAAACCTTCTATTTCAAGACAGCGACCAGAAAATATATTTTTCTTACCTTCTTTTGCCACAGTCAAAAGACCTTTTTGAATTGCAGCATATGGAATAGCGTTTACTAAGTCTCTAAGAGTAATACCGGGTTGCATTTCTCCTCTAAATCTTACAAGAACTGATTCAGGCATATCCAGCGGCATCACACCCAGGGCTGCAGCAAAAGCAACTAATCCTGATCCGGCTGGAAAACTAATGCCTAATGGAAATCTGGTATGACTATCTCCACCAGTTCCTACTCCATCTGGAAGCAACATTCTATTTAACCAGGAATGAATAATGCCATCACCTGGTTTTAAAGATACGCCACCTCGATTCATAATAAAGTCAGGTAATGTATGTTGCGTTTCTATGTCTACTGGTTTGGGATAGGCAGCTGTATGACAAAAGGATTGCATGACCAGATCTGCTGAAAATCCTAAACAAGCTAACTCTTTCAACTCATCTCTTGTCATTGGGCCGGTTGTATCTTGTGATCCCACCGTTGTCATTCTTGGTTCGCAATATGTTCCAGGCCTTACACCTTTTACTCCACAAGCTTTTCCTACCATTTTCTGTGCGAGTGTAAAACCTTTATCAGATGAATCCTCAGCATCAGGTCTTGTAAAAATATCAGTTGGTTCTAAGCTAAGCGCTTCTCTAGTTTTATCTGTTAATTGCCTTCCAATAATTAATGGAATACGACCATTTGCTCTAACCTCATCTAGAAGAACAGGAGTTTTTAGTTCAAATGTAGATAAAATCTCGCCACTATCAGCATCTAATATCTTTCCATTGAATGGCTCAAAAATAATCTCTTGCCCCATATTTAATTTAGAAACATCGCATTCAACTGGGAATGCTCCAGAATCTTCTAATGTATTAAAGAAAATAGGCGCAATCTTGCCACCAAAACAAAAACCTCCTTCTTTTTTATTTGGAATGCACGGAATGTCATCGCCCATATGCCAAAGTACTGAGTTTGTTGCTGATTTTCTTGACGAGCCAGTTCCTACAACATCTCCAACAAAAACTAATGGATTACCTTTTTTCTTTAAATCTTCAATTGTTTCAAGAGGTTTATCTAAGCCTTCTCTAGGCATCTTAAACATTGCCAAAGCATGCAGGGGAATATCTGGCCGAGACCAGGCATCGGTTGCCGGAGATAAGTCATCTGTATTAATTTCGCCGGGTACTTTATAAACCGTTAATTTTATTTGCTCTGCAATCTCTTGTTTTTCTTTAAACCACAAACCTTCAGCCCACGCATCTATAACAGTTTTTGCATTTTTGTTAGTGTCTGAAAGAGCTAGGACTTCATTAAATGCGTCAAAGATCAACAGGGTTTTACTTAAAGCAGCAGCTGCCACTTCACCCAATTCATTATCTTCTAAACATTTGATTAAAGGCTGAATATTGTAGCCACCAAGCATTGTCCCTAAAATTTTTACTGCTTCTTTTTTTGAGATATAAGGACTGGTTGTTTCTTCTGTTGTTATATCCGCTAAGAATCCCGCTTTAACGTAGGCTGATTTATCAACGCCTGCAGGCGTTCTTTCTTTTAGCAGCTCCAATAATAACTCTGATTCTTGATGCTCAGATTTAAGTAATTCAACCAAATCAGATGTTTGTTGTGCTGAAAGGGGCAGGGGTGGTATCCCTTGTTCTTCCCTTTCTTTACAATGTTTTTTGTAATCTTGAAGCATTATTTTCTCCCTGGATTGTCATTTTACTGTGGTATCTCTAAATCCCCAAGCCCATTCTTTGTTTCCTTGCATTTCCAAGGATGAAATAATGTATTATCGAGTCTATGAAGAAAAACAAAGCCTCTACACCATGTCTTGGAATATGCTCCACAACATATGGCGACAATGTATGCAAGGGCTGCAAGCGCTTTTCTCATGAAGTTATTAATTGGAATAAATATGCTGTTCCAGAAAAGGAGTTAGTTAATTCTCGACTTGAAAATTTTAAGCTAACTGTTTTAAAAGATAGATTCTCTGTTACAGATGCCGAATTGCTGGCAATTCGACTCAATGATCAAGGAATAAACTTTAATGATTCCTTGGATCCGATGACATGGATCTTCGATCTTCTTCGAGCTGCTGGTTCACAAGAATTAGATTTGCATCAATTCGGAATTGCTTGTCATGTAAATATCAATCTCGTAGAGCTTAAAGAGCAGATTTACTTAGAGTTTTTAGAACTCTCTGAGGCACACTATGAAAGGTATTTTTCTACTTAGTCGTTGGTAATTCCCACCAGTTCGTTGTGTATTTAGGCGACACCATTTCTTTTTGTATGGGCAATAAACCTGTGGGATATTGTGATGCATAGTAAACTTGTGTTTGAGTGCCGTTGAGCCCATCTATAGTTTGCATTAAATTTGCATCTTGTTTTAAGTGCTGTTGATCTGTTGCTGCAAAAAGAGATTTCTGAATAAAGGCTGGATGTGAAAATTGATTCAGTAATATTCCTGCTTTTGCATAAGGATAGCCCTTTCTAAAGATTGTATTTAATACTTTATTTGCACCCATTAGGATGCTCCTTGTATCATCTACCGGACAGGGGAGTTGAAAGCTATCAAACCCACGATATTGTAGTTGTTTATTGAATCTACTGGTTGAAATAAATACTGATACTTGAGAGCATTTTTGTTTTTCCTGTCTAAGCTTTTCTCCTGCCCGCACTGCAAAATTGCTAATTAGTGGTTTCAGCGTGCTTAAGTTCTCAATTCTGCTCCTAAAACTTCGACTTACAATAATTTGTTTTTTTGGTTCAGAATGATCGTCTATTTGGATGCATGATTCTCCTCTTAATTCTCTAACCGTGCGCTCCAAAACAACGCTAAAATTTTTTCTAATAAACCTAGTATCCATTTGCACCAATTCATAGGCTGAATATATGCCTAATTGATTCAGTTGTCTGGAGAGGTTGTGACCAACTCCCCAAATCTCTCTAATAGGCAATGTTTTAAGAATGTGGGAGATGTCTTTTTGATTGCTTAGGCAGCAGACTCCTGTGCCACCATTTACATTTTTTGCAATATGACTTGCAACCTTGGTAAGAGTTTTGGTTGGTGCAATTCCAATTCGCACAGGTATGCCAACCCATTGCCGTATAGTATTGCGACAATAAACACCAAACTCATGGGCTTGATTTGTATTTTGTATATGTTGCAGATCTAAAAATGCTTCATCGATGCTATAAATCTCTATTCTTTTTACCATACCATGAAGAATATTCATCACTCTTTTCGATAGATCACCGTACAGCGGGAAGTTAGATGAAAATACTTTACCTCCTTGAGCTAGATACTTTTTTTTCACTTGAAACCAAGGAACGCCCATTTTTATACCCATGACTTTAGCTTCTTTGCTTCTGGCAATCACACATCCATCATTATTGGATAGCACCACAATAGGCGTTTTCTTTAAATCTGGTCGAAAAACTCTCTCACATGAGGCATAGAAGTTATCGCAATCCACTAACGCTAAAAGCTTCATTCAAACTTATTAATGGCCGCAGTCACTGTTCCCATAATATCTAGGTCTTGACCATGCTGGATATAGATTGGCTTGTATTTCGAATTCTCTGGTCGCAAGCACAGCCGAGGCTTAAGTTGTAATCGTTTACATACAAAGTCTCCGTCTAGAGAGGCAACCACAATGCTGCCATGTTTTGGTTTAAGGCTTCGATCAACTATTAGGATAGCTTGGTCTGCAATATTTGCATCTAACATTGAATCCCCGGATACCCTTACCAAGAAAGTAGCAGCTCCATTCTTGATAAGGTATTGATTAAGATCAATAGGGCTTTCCAAGTAATCATTGGCAGGGCTTGGAAAGCCTACAGATACTGGTTCAACAAAAAATTTTGTAAAAGTGGCAGGCAGATCATTTGCCGATATTGAACCGAGATAATTAATAGTCATGGGATTTAAAATACTGTATATTTATACAGCATTATTTGCTAACAAACAATAGTTTTAAAGAGTAAATTCTTTTAATTCTTGCTGTTGTTCATCAAGCATCAGGCACCAGCCAGTTTTATGCCAGTCACCTAAAACAATTCGAGTACCGGAATTTATTTGGTGAGTATTTGGTCTATGGGTATGACCATGAATTAGTACATCTATATGATGTTCTGTGAAGAAATCTTCAATGGTAGTTGGAGTGACATCCATGATAGAAAAATCTTTGTTACTATTATTTTTTTGACTGGCATCACGCATGTCTGATGCAATTTTTAGACGCTCATTTAAAGGTTTCTGTAAGAATTCTTGTTGCCATTTTTGAGATCTAACTTCTTTTTTAAACTTAATGTATTCAAGATCTTCGGTGCAAAAATTATCTCCATGCGAGAGAGCAATTTTTTGATCAAAAAAATTTAAAAAGAATGGATCTGGGAGTAGGGTGAGGTTAGATTGTTCTGCAAATTTTTGACCGCATAAGAAATCTCTATTGCCATGAATAAAAAATATTTCTAATCCATTACGAGTAGCATGATTTATTTTTTGCATTACGTTAA
>CABXNE010000014.1 GCA_902513515.1 uncultured SAR86 cluster bacterium | reverse complement strand
AGCCCTGGTGAGTTGCTAATTAAGGCAGCAACTATCAAAAAAGCAGCCGAAGAAATATCACCCACCACTGTATAGTTTTTAGCATTCAAATGATTGGAGGGCGCCAGTTGGATAATATTTTTACTACCCTCAGAGGTAATTTCTATATTTGCACCGAAGTTTTTTAGCATTCTTTCTGTATGATCTCTTGTTTGAATAGGCTCAATAATTTCAACACCTGTCCCTGAAGCAAGACCAGCCAATAAGATACTTGATTTTACTTGAGCGCTTGCTACTGGCAACTCATAGGTATATTGCTTTTGAAGTGAAGTTGCCATCATTGCAATTGGCAACTTACCATTTGATGATTCAATGTTGGCACCCATTTCAGTCAATGGGTTTAATATCCTGCTCATTGGTCGAGAAGATAAAGATTCATCGCCGCAAAAAGAAAGATTTAAACCAATGCCAGAAGTCAAACCCAACATGAGACGCAAGCCAGTCCCGGAATTACCAAGATTAAGTGGTTCGTCACAACTCTGAAAAATATAATTTCTTTTACATAAATAAACCAAGCCATTTTCATCAACTGTAATGCCTGCTCCAATTTGATTGAGCGCATTCATTGTTGAGAGCGGATCTTCTCCATGCAAAAAACCATCAACTGCCATTTCTTGATTCATCAAAGCTCCAATCATTAGAACTCTTTGTGAAATAGATTTATCTCCAGGACATTGAACCGTCCCAAGAATCTGACTGCAGATAGACGTTGTTAAATTCAATAGTTTGATTCCTTAAAATCTTTAAGCTCACCCAAAAGATCCTGAAGATTCTGAGGGTTATCTCCAATCTTATCCTTCAAAATAGTGAGACTTTTCACCAAATCATCTATTGCTAAGGCAATATTCTTTTCATTGATTGAGAAAATATCTGCCCACATTTCAGGAGAGGATGATACCAATCTTAAGAACTCTCCAAGACCTCCGCCTGAAAAAACTGCAAGATCATCTTGCTCAAGTCCCTTAAGTGTATTTAATAATGCGTAGGCCACAACATGAGGAAGATGGCTAGAATATGCGAATATCTGATCATGCAAATCAACATTCAAAACTGAAGTTGTTGACCCAAGATCATTCCACAAATCAATAACTCGATTTACATGAAGTCGTGCTGCAGAATCATGGTAAGACAAGATTGTTGATTTTCCATTGAATAGATCAGCAATTGAATTTATTCCACCTGAAAGATGAGAGCCTGCTACAGGATGAGAAAAGATAACATTTTCAGGAAAGTTAAATTCTTGCAAAATTTCATTTAGAGAACTTTTCGCGCTTGTCGTGTCTGTAATAGTAACGGAAGAATTGAATAAAAAATCTAAGGATTTTAAAATATCACCAGTTACAGTTGGAGGAGTTGCAATAATGACCAGTGAATCTTCATATTCAGTATTTCTTAGATTATCAAGAGATGGAATTGAGCCGTGAATTGATTGATTGTCTAATGCATTCTTGATGCTACCTTGATTTGTATCAAAAGCTAAAATTTGATTATCTGTGGAACCTGATAAATTTTTAGCTATTGATCCTCCAATTAAACCTAGCCCAATAATAATAATTTTCATAAAAGTTCTTCTAATGCGGTAAGAAATTTTAAGTTTTCAGCCTCTGTTCCAATTGTTACCCTAATGAAATCTTTCATATCGTATAAGTCAACTGGCCTTACTATGACTCCTTTTTTCAATAGGTCGTTAAACATTTCTTTGCCAATAAAATCTCCCTTAAAAGCAATAAAGTTACCAACTGATGGAATGCACTCAAGTCCAAGTTGAGATAATTTATCGAATAAAAATTCATACTGTTGTGAATTTAACTCTATACTTTGGCGAATGTGCTCATGATCATTGATCGCTACTGAAGCCATGGCTTGGGCTAAAGTATTTACATTGAATGGCTGCCTGATTCGATTAAGGACTTCAATTAAAGAGGGATTAGCTAGGCCGTATCCAACCCGAATGCTGGCTAGGCCATGTATTTTAGAGAATGTTTTTGTAATTAATAAATTATCAAATTCTCTTAGGAGATCGATAGGTTTGACGTAATCTTCTTTAGTTACATAGTCAAAATATGCACAATCTAATACAACCAAGACAGACGATGGAACTTTTTTAAGCAACGAATGTACTTCTTTGTGGCTGTTATATGTACCGGTTGGGTTATTTGGGTTCGCAATAAAGATTGCTCTTGTACTTTGTTCTAAATGCTCACTAAATGAGTCTAAATCATGCCCCCAACTGCATGCAGGAACCTCAATCAATGATGCACCTGCAGATTGAGTAACTATTTTATATACTACAAATGCGTGCTTTGAAGCAATAGATGAAGTATTCGGGTTAAGAAAAGCTCTAGCAGCTAATTCTAAAATCTCATTAGAACCATTTCCTATAATAATATTACCAAAAGGAATATTCTCATAATTAGCAATCTCTTTTTTAAGCTTTGTTCCGTTTCCATCAGGATATAAATGCAAATCACTTTCAAACTCTCTCAAGATAGAAAGCGCCTTAGGAGATGCTCCAAGAGGATTTTCATTGCTTGCTAGTTTAACTACCTCATTATGACCAAATTCTGCAACGACCTCGTCAATAGAACGACCAGGCTCATAAGGATGAAGATCTTCAATCCCAGGATTAAGATTATTAAGAATGTCTGAGCTCATGAGTCTGATGGGTATGAACCGAGAATGCGAACAGACGCTCCCAATTCCTTAAGATTGCAGATAACTTGTTTGAGCTTTATGTCTTTATGATGGCCGCTACTATCAATAAAAAAATTATGCGCATTTAATGATTCTCTAGAAGGCCGTGTTTCAATCCTTTCTAGATTAATTTTTCTTTTATTAAATGGCTCAAGAATTTTTATCAAGGCTCCAGGCTGATTATCTGTTTGTATTAAAAAAGAAGTTTTATCTTTCTTAGTTTGTCCAATTTCAATATTTCCAATAACCAAAAATCTTGTATTATTGCCTGAAAAATCTTCAATATCTTTTTGATAATGATGAAGCTTATATTTATCAATTGCTAGAGAGCTAACTATACATAATGTTTTTTGTTGGGTTTTTGAAAGCTTTGCAGCTTCTGCTGTGCTAGATGTCATCTCTCTTTTAGCATTCGGCAAATTAGCATCCAACCATTTGCTACACTGGCCAAGAGCCTGAGGGTGAGAAGCAATGATTTTAGCGTCAGTTAATTTAAACTTTCTTGCAGAGGCTAGTTGATGGTGAATAGGAAGATAAGTTTCACCGCAAATCTTTATTTCCTCGTCCGCTAAAGAATTCAAAGTTGCATTAACCACCCCTTCAGAAGAATTTTCTACAGGCACAATACCAAAGTTTGCTGAACCAGTTCTAACTTGATGAAAAACATCTTCTATCGTTGCTCTCGGTGATCGGATGGGGGAAGAACCAAAATGCTGAATCACTGCTCCTTCAGAATGGGTTCCTTCTGGACCAAGGTATGCAATGGTTAATTCTTCTTCTAATGATAGGCAAGAAGAAATAATTTCCTTAAAAATATATTTTATTTTCTTCTCTGAAATTACGCCTTCATTGAGTTTAGAGATATTTCTTAAGATCTCTGCTTCTCTATCAGGTTTATAGAGTGAATTATTTGAATTTATTAAGCTCTTTATATCGCCTATTTTTTGAGCCAGTGAACCTCTTTTTTGAATGAGCTTCAAGATTTGAAGATCAATAGCATCAATTTTTTGCCTAATAGGTTTAATTTTATTATTACTCACAACTTTATCCGTGCCTAGATTGAAAATCTGCCATGAAATTAATCAATGCATCTACCGCTTCAATTGGAGTAGCGTTATAAATGCTTGCTCTCATACCACCAACTGACCTGTGCCCCTTTAAGTTAAGTAAACCTGCATTTTCTGCATCATGCAAGAATTCAGAGTTTAATTCTGAATTTACCAACAGAAAAGGAATGTTCATAATAGACCTATTTTCTATAGAAATAGGGTTTGAATAAAAACCTGACTGATCTATAAAATCATATAACTTCCTTGCTTTGAGCCTGTTAATATCGCCCATAGTAGCTAAGCCTCCTTGATCTTTGAGCCATGCAAAGACTTTGCCTGATAAGTACCATGAAAAGGTTGGGGGCGTATTAAACATTGAATCTGCATCAGCATGTTTTGAATACTGAAGCATGTCTGGTAATTCAGTGGAAGCTGTTTTTAAAAAGTCGTTCTTAATAATACAAATAGTCAGTCCAGCTGGGCCAATATTTTTTTGAGCGCCTGCATAAATCATTGAAAATTTTGAAACATCAATTTGCTCACTCAAAATAACTGATGACATATCTGCTATTAAGGGTGCTTTTGTGGCTGGGGGAGTATGCAATGCATTACCTTGAATCGTTTCATTGGAAACGTAATGGAGGTAAGCAGCATGTTCTGAACAATTCCAGCTATCCGCATCGGGCACATGATTAAAGTTAGATGATTCGGAACTAGTGATAATATTTATATCCATAATTTTTGAGGCTTCATTGATAGCTTTTTTTGACCAGCTACCAGATAAAACATAATCTGCAATTTTATTAGATCCAAAATTCATTGGAATCATGGAGAATTGAAGAGTTGCACCTCCTTGAAGAAAAAGAACTTGATAATCACTAGGAATTTGTAATAAATCAATGAAATCTTGTCGAGCTTTATTTGCTATATCTATGTAATCAGTGGATCTATGGCTCATTTCCATAACTGACATACCAGAACCCTGCCATTCAAGCATTTCATCTTGGGCTTCTTGCAAAACAGGCTCAGGAATAGCAGCTGGGCCTGCCGAAAAATTCCATTTTCTCATTATTCCTCTTCTTCTTCTGGAGGAATTCTTACGCCTTCGATTAACTTCTCGCCATCTTTCGGAGTAATAACCTTAACTCCTTGAGTATTTCTGCCTAGTGTAGGTATTTGACTAATAGCTGTTCTGATTAATGTCCCTTTGTCACTTATTAACATAATTCCATCATTTTCATCTACGGAAACAGCCGAAACCATATTTCCATTTCTATCGCTTGTTTTTAAAGCGATAACGCCTTGCCCGCCCCTGTTATATGAGGGAAAGTCCTCTAGCTTTGTTCTCTTGCCGAAACCATTTTCAGATAAACATAAAATAGTCTTGGATGGATCACCAATCATTAAAGAGATAACCTTCATTCCATCTTTGAGAGTTATTCCTTTAACTCCTCTTGCAGTTCTTCCCATGGGACGAACTTTTGATTCATGGAATCTAATCAGTTTTCCAGAATAAGATGAAAGCAAAATATCATTATCGCCATGAGTAATGACAGTCCCTACCAATTTATCATCATCATCTAATCGAATAGCCCTAATTCCAGATTTATATTTTTTATGAAATAAATTTAGATTTGTTTTTTTAACAACGCCGTTTCGAGTTGCCATGAAAATAAATTTATCTTCAGAAAATTCATCGACAGGTAAAATCTGGGTTACGGTTTCATCATCATCCAATTTCAACATATTAACGAGAGGCCTTCCTTTAGAAGTTCTACTTGCAACCGGAACTTCATAAACCTTCAGCCAAAAAACTTTACCTTTAGTTGTAAAGCATAGAAGCTGGCTATGAGAACTAAGAACATAAAGGTTTTGTATTAAATCCTCTTCTTTGACTTTTGCGCCGGCTTTACCAACCCCTCCTCTTCGCTGCTCCCTGTATTCATCTAGAGGCTGAGTTTTAGCATAGCCACTTCGAGAAAGAGTTAATACCCTTGTTTCTTCAGGAATTAAATCCTCATTTGAAATATCATGGCGGGTGTCATTGATATCAGTCTTTCTATCATCTCCAAAATTTTCTCTAACCTCTATTAATTCATCTTTAATTAATTGAAGGAGGGTTTCTTTGTCATCAAGGATTTTCTGAAGTTCTAAAATTACCTCTAAAATTTCATTAAATTCTGTAGAGAGATTGTCTTGCTCTAAACCCGTCAGTCTTCCAAGCCTTAATTCAAGGATAGACTTTGATTGAGCTGGAGATAATTTATAATTTTTGCCTTTGATGCCATACTCAGATGAAAGGCCTTTGGGGCTACATGCGTCTTTGCCAGCTTTCTTTAGAATTGCTTCAATCGGACCAGCTTTCCAAGATTTCTTACATAGCTCAGTTGCTGCAATCTTTGTATCTTTAGATTTTTTGATTATTTTAATGACTTCATCAATATTTGCTATTGAAACCATTAATCCCTCAACAATATGGCCTCTTTCTTTAGCCTTTCTTAGATCAAACTTGGTTCTTTTTGTAACAACATCTTTTCTATGTTTTATAAATTCTTGAAGGATTTCTTTAATATTTAATACGCGAGGCTGACCATCCACAAGAACAGTGAAATTAATACCGAAAGATTGTTCCAATTGTGACTGAGCAAATAAATTATTTTCTAGGACTTCAACAGACTCACCTCGCTTTACTTCAATAACCACCCTTAGACCATCTTTATCAGATTCATCCCTAATTTCGCTAATTCCATCTATCTTCTTGTCTTTAACCATCTCAGCAATTCTTTCAAGCATCTTCGCTTTATTTACCATGTAAGGTATTTCATTAATTATTAAGGAGCTCTTTCCAGATTTATCCTCCTCTACGGAAGTTTTAGCGCGAACATGAATAATTCCTCTACCGGTCTTATAGCCCTCATAGATACCAATTCTTCCATCTATAGTTCCGCCTGTTGGGAAATCAGGACCAGTGATAATTTGAATAATCTCATCAATGCTAGCTTTAGGATTATCTAACAAGAGCAAACAACCGTTTAATACTTCTGTCAGATTGTGCGGGGGTACATTTGTTGCCATCCCAACTGCAATACCTGATGAACCATTAACAAGCAATGCTGGAATCCTGGTTGGCATAACATCTGGGATTTGCTCAGTTCCATCATAGTTAGGAGAATAGCTTACTGTCTCTTTCTCAATATCATTGAGAATCATATCTGTAATTTTTGCCATCCTAACTTCGGTATAACGCATAGCAGCTGGAGAGTCTCCATCTATTGATCCAAAATTACCCTGCCCCTCGACTAAGGTGTATCTCATAGAAAAGTCTTGCGCCATTCTTACCATGGCTTCGTATACAGCTGAGTCACCATGAGGGTGATATTTACCTATTACATCTCCAACTACTCTTGCTGATTTCTTGTATGGTTGACGGTACGTATTTCTCAGGACATGTTGTGCAAATAAAATTCTTCTATGTACTGGTTTTAGACCATCTCTAACGTCTGGAAGCGCTCTTCCATGAATGACGCTCATCGCATAACTTAAATACGAATTTTTTAGCTCATCTTCAATGTTAATTGGTAATATTTCTTTTGCAAAATCAGTCATTTTTTAGCCTTAAAAGCGATATTATTTACGTGTAGGAATTTCCCTTATTTAAGGGTAAATTTTACCATACTTCAGGGGAATTTTAGTCTTTAAATTCGGCAACAATTTGGCCAATTGATTCCTTCGCATCACCAAATAACATTCTAGTATTTTCTCTAAAAAATAATGGATTTTGAACTCCAGCAAAACCAGAAGACATGGATCTTTTGAGGACAAAAACTGTCTTGGCATTGTGAGCTTCTATGATTGGCATTCCATATATTGGACTGCCTTCTTCTTCAGTTGCCGAAGGATTTACAACATCATTGGCACCAATAACTATTGCCACATCAATCGTGTCCATTGATGGATTTACATCATCAGGCTCAGCAAGCAAGTCATAAGAAACATTTGCTTCTGCAAGCAGAACATTCATATGACCTGGCATACGCCCTGCAACAGGATGAATTCCGTATTTCACTTCCGTGCCATTTTCTTCCAAAAGCTCTCCCATTTCTCGGACGACATGCTGGGCCTGTGCAACTGCCATACCATAACCAGGAACCACCAAAACACTTGATGCGCTTTCTAGGATCAAGTAGGCGTCTTCAGATGTAATTGGTTTCACTTCGCCTTGCTCTTCAGAGGAAGCAGATTGGCTGGAAGATGCGTATCCGACAAATAGAATATTAGTAATTGTTCTGTTCATCGCCTTAGCCATAATAATAGTCAAGATTAATCCACTTGCCCCAACAAGAGATCCAGCAACGATTAATACATTGTTAAGTAATAACAAGCCTGCAAAAGCTGCAGCAATTCCTGATAGCGAATTAAGCAAAGAAATGACTACAGGCATATCACCGCCGCCAATAGGCATTACAAATCCAATACCAGCAATTAATGTTATGCCTAAAAAAATTAAAAAGTAGGATGGGACTTGAGGGATGAATTGAGAAATAGAAGGCTCGCCAATTACATAGATTAATGCTGGCATGCTTAAATAAAAGAAAGATATGAAAAGGTTTGTAATTATTGAGCCTTTGCCTAGCTTTAGTTTTTCAGATAGTTTTCCATATGCGATAAGGGAGCCTGAGAATGTTATGCCTCCAATGTAAATAGTTAACATAATAAGTACATGCTGAAACATAGAGTTACTTGGTTCATTGAATTGCGACCATGCGATTAAGAACGTTGCCAAGCCACCAAAGCCATTAAATAAAGCCACCATTTCTGGAATGGCTGTCATCTTTACTTTAAGAGCAATTAAGGAGCCTATAAGGCCACCCAACAATACACCCGCAAGGATAATCTTTGTATCTATCTCTAAGCTTAAACAAGTTATTCCAACCGCAGAAAACATAGCAAGGGCGGATAAATAGTTTCCTTTGACTGCCGTTGCTTCCTTTCCAAGCATCTTAATTCCAAGAATGAACATTACAGAAGAAATAATGTAAACAATATTCTGAATGACTTGGATGTTGACTAAATTTTCCATGACTTATTTCTTCTTGAACATACTTAGCATTCTGTTAGTCACTAAATAGCCGCCAAATACGTTAATGGAAGCGAATAAGATAGCGCCAAAAGCCAAAATATCTTGCATCTGGTCTGCACTTGAAAGCATCAAGGCGCCTACTAACGCAATTCCAGAAATAGCATTAGCACCTGACATCAAAGGAGTATGAAGAGTGCTGGGAACTTTTGAAATTAACTCTAAACCTAGAAAAATAGATAGCAATAAAACAAACCCTAGCAAAATATACATTTCCATTACGTAAACCTCTCATTCATTATCTTTCCTTCATAGGCAAGGACACTGCTTTGAATGACTTCATCCTCAAAATCAAAATTAATACAAGCAGATTCTTCATCGTAAAAATCAGTAATCCAATTAATAATGTTATTTGAAAGAGCAAAGGAAGCATGACTCGAAACTTTTGAAGCCAAGTATGAGATCCCAACAACTTTTACACCATTAATATCTACAACTTCATCAACTACAGAACCCTCAACATTTCCACCCGTCTCTACAGCCATATCAAGAATCACACTACCAGGTTTCATTTTTTTAATGGTGCTCTCATCAATAATTTTGGGAGCAGGTCTTCCAAAAATTTGAGCTGTAGTAATCACGATGTCTGATCGCTCGCAAACAAGGCTTTGGAGTTCTTTTTGTTTGGCAATTTGTTCAGGAGTTAACTCTTTGGCATACCCTTGATCAGTTTGACCAGTGTCGCCTAAGTCAATTTTTACAAACTTTGCTCCAAGAGATTTAACCTGTTCCTCCACAACATCACGTGTATCAAATGCCTCAACTCTTGCGCCCAATCTTTTTGCAGTAGCAATTGCTTGCAACCCCGCAACCCCAACACCAATAACAAATACTTTAGCTGGTTTCAATGTTCCGGCTGCGGTCATCATCATTGGAAGAGCGGAAGATAAGTGTTGAGCAGCCTCTAAAACTGCTGCGTAACCAGCAAGGTTTGCTTGCGAGCTCAATACATCCATTTTTTGAGCCCGAGTTATCCTGGGTATGAACTCCATGCTAACCGCGTTAATTTTTGATTGATTTAATGCTTTAATCTCATTACCCGCATAAAAAGGGTTTAGCATACCCAACACAGTTGATCCTGATTGCACTTTATTTGATTCATCCATCGTTAAGGAAGACGGTGTAATGATTAGATTGCCTTTTGACAAACAATCATCTCTTGAGATAGCTTTTAAACCAAGATCAATAAAAGTTTGGTCTGATACGTTAATTCCACCACCTATACCTAATTCAAATGAAAAAGTTACCCCTTTAAGAGCTGAAATCTTCACCACTGTATCGGGATGTATTACTGAGCGATGATCTCTAGAGTCCGGAGATTTTAAGGCAACTATATGCATTTAATTTAACTTGAAAAACTTGTAGTACATTGCAAGTTATTTAGAAGCTATTGTCAATATCTAAAAAAATCCTTTTAAGTTAGGTTATAAGAAATAAAATTATTGTAGTAAAGCTACAATAAATAAAAAAATTTAACTATAAGTTTAAGCTTACTCCGCCATCTACCGTCACTAACTGGCCGGTCATTAGCTCACTCTTTTCAATTAAGTTAACTATAACTTCAGCTATAGATTCAGGAGAACATGTTTTTCGAAGAGGAGCTGTGTTTTGGATATGTTCTTTTGTTCCTTCATACATTTCAATACCCATGCCTTTTTTCAACCATTCACCTTCAATGAACCCAGGACAAACAGCATTCACTCTGATGGGTCCTAAGTTCCTAGCCATGGATAAAGTCATTGTATTTAAAGCTCCCTTTGATGATGCATATGCAACTGAACTGCCTATGCCTTTTATTCCAGCAATGGAAGAGATGTTTATAACACATGGATTTGAGCTTTTTAATAAATGTTCTTTTGCAGCTTTAACCATTTGAAATGGTCCCACAACATTCACGGCATAGATATTTTGAAAATCATTTGCATCAAGACTATTGAGATCAGAGTGATCCCATGCAAATTTAGTTGTACCAGCATTATTAACAAGAGCATCAATCCTATTCCATTTCTCAATAGCTGTATTGATCGTGGATGTGCAGTCTACGTCATTTGCAACATCAGCTTGTAATGCAATAACCTCAGCAGTTTCATTTGAGCTATTTTTAGCTACTGCCTCTGCTTCTTTAATAGAAGATGAACATGTGATTATTACATTCCATCCATTATCTGCGAGCATTTTTGCTGTTGCAGCCCCAACACCTCTACTCCCCCCTGTGACAATAGCAACTGGATTATCTGACATAGTGTTAGCTTCCTTTTATAAAAAATAATAAACTTACCTATTCTTGCATGCAATGATGTAATCTGCCACTTTAAAGAAGAAGTGTTTATGACTCGAAATATTGATCAAAATGAAGTAAATAAATTTGCTGAAATAGCAGAGAATTGGTGGGATCCAACTGGTGACTTTAAACCCTTACATGTAATCAACCCCCTTCGTGCAAACTATATAGATCAAAAATCACCCCTAGAGGGTTTAAAAGTTCTGGATGTTGGTTGTGGGGGAGGTCTTTTAGCAGAGGCTCTTGATGCCAAGGGGGCACAAGTAACTGCAATTGACGTAACAGAAGCCAATATAAGGGTTGCTCAACTACATGCAAGAAAAATGGAAGTTAATATCGATTACAGATTAATAACCGCTGAAGAATTAGTAGAGAAAGAAAAGGAATCTTTTGATATTGTTGCCTGCTTGGAGGTAATTGAACATGTGCCTGATCCAGGTCAGCTTATTAGAGCATGCTCTGATCTTATAAAACCTAATGGTCAGATGTTTCTTTCTACTTTGAACAGGAATCCCAGATCCTTCGTTACAGCAATTGTTGGTGCAGAATATATCTTCAATGTATTGCCTAAAGGAACTCATGAATGGAATAAATTTATCAAGCCTTCAGAATTAGAAAGATACATGCGAAATGCGGGCATAAAATTAATTGAAAGCAAGGGGATGTTTTATAATCCTATTTTCCATACAGCCAATTTAAATAATGATCTGGGAGTCAACTATATGATGCATGGGTCTAAAAATGCCTAAAGGTGTTCTATTTGATCTTGATGGTACTCTTTTGGATTCGGCTCCCGATTTTATTGTTAGTTTAGATAATTTACTCGCAAAATATAATCAACCAAAGCTTAATCCAGAAATTATTAGGAATCATGTATCTGATGGTAGCTGGAAACTTATAAGCTTGGGTTTTAATATTGATATGTCTGATAATAAATGTGCTGTTCTAAGAGAGGAGCTATTAGCAGAATATGAATCAAATCTTTTGCAACATGGAGGGGCTTTTGATGGAATTAAAGAAATGCTAGCTTCCCTGGAAGAAGATAATATTCCTTATGGAATAGTAACTAACAAACCTTTACGTTTTGCTGAACCAATATTAATGAATGAAATTGCATTTAAAAATTGCAAAACACTCATATGTCCTGATCATTTAGATTCTATCAAACCAGACCCTGAGGGGATTTTAAGAGGCTGTAAAGATTTGGGCTTACATCCTTCAGAATGCGTCTATGTTGGTGATCATGCAAAGGATATTGAAGCTGGCATCAATGCTGGAACACAAGTGATTGCCTGTTATTTTGGATATTCACTTAAAGCTGGTGATCATAGCGAACATATTCTCGGAGCCAATCATCCAAATGAATTATATGAATTAATCTCTCAACTCTAAAAATGGATCTCTCTAACAGGACAATACTTATTACCGGTGCTACAGATGGAATTGGTAAAGTTTTAGCTCTAGAATTTTCAAAGTTGGGCTCTAATATTATTCTTTTGGGTAGAGATTCTTCTAAATTAGATAAGGTTTATGATCAGCTTGATCACTCTTTTGAATCTCAAAAACATCTAATCTTGCAGGCTGATCTTGCTTTATTAAGCAATGAATCAGCGCATGAGATTTTAAGAGCAATTACAGAAGAATTTCATTCATTGGATGGCATTATTCATAACGCTGCGATCTTAGGCACCATGACAACTTTAGAAGATTACGAATTATCACGGTGGGATGAAGTTTTAAATATCAATCTAAGAGCTCCTTTTCTTCTTACTAAAACGTTAAAGAAGATTCTTGAAAATGCAGCGATGCCGAGAATTATTTTTACTTCTTCAGGAGTAGCAAATATTGGTAGAGCTTTTTGGGGCGCCTACTCGGTCTCAAAATTTGGGTTAAAAGGGTTGGCAGAAATTTTTGCAAATGAGCTAGAAACAACTTCTTCTATCAAAGTATTTAATTTTGATCCTGGGGCGACCCAAACAAAAATGAGGGCATCTGCAAGACCTGCTGAGGACCCTAACTCACTGAAAACTCCTAATGAACTCTTAGATTGTTACCTATGGTTTTTTAGTGAAGAGAGCTCTGATTCAGAAGATAGCTATTTTGAATATGCTGATTTGTCTAAGAAAGTGACTTCCACATAAGAAGGCTCAAATAAGTTCTCCAAGGCGTGAATGGCTCATAAAATTTTTCGCTCAACTCATACTCACTAAAAAAATACTCATGGGCATGTTTTATGCCAAGGTCATTGATAGGCATTACATCTGTGTCTCCTAGATAAAACATTCTAGCCATATGAACTGACCATGGCCCAATTCCTTTGTTGGCAATAAGCAGGCTTTCAAATTCAATATTTGGTATGTCTATTAAATCGCCTCGCTGCAGAGTAGATAAATGTAAATTGGCGATTAACCCAATGACATAATTTGCTTTTGATGTTGATAAGCCTGCTGAATGTAATTCTATTTCTAAATTTTGATAGTTTTTATGACTTTGAATAATTGGATGTACCCTTGACCAAATAGTTTTAGCTGCCTTGGTAGAAAGTTGCTGACTAACAACAACCGATGAAAGATATTCAACAAGGGAAAGTGACGATAGTTTAATTTCAACTGGCTCAGACTTTTGAAGATATTCCCTTAGTAAATCAAATTTTTTTTTTCTGGATATTTTCAATAAATCTTTATGAGCTTTGCTACTTTCCATAATTTTGTAGATCTTGAATTTGAGATTCGGTCAAATTCATGCATGAGCCCTCCCTGAGAGTTGAAGGCAAAAAAATTGGTCCAATCCTCACCCTTTTTAGCCTGCTAACCTCTAATTCTTGAGATTCAAAAAGTTTTCTGACCTCACGATTTTTTCCTGTAAGCATACAAACTGAAAACCATTGATTCGAGCTTTGTGTTTCCCCTGGAACGATATCTGAGAATTGATATACTTCATTCTCAATTTTAACCCCTGAAAGCATATTTTTTTTCTTTTGCTCATTGAAGTAGCCTCGTGCTCTTACAAGATACTCTCTGTCAATTTCAAATGAAGGATGCATGAGTTGATGGGCTAGGGTTCCATCATTCGTAAAAAGCATCAAGCCAGAAGTATTAATATCTAGCCTTCCAACTGCAATCCAATCAGGCTCATTTTTAACCTTTGGCAGAAAATCAAACACAAGTTTAATCTTCTTATCATCTTTTTTTGAAGATAGTACTCCACGTGGCTTATTAAGCATGATAACTTTTAAGTCTGCAGTCTTTAAAACTACCCTTTGACCATCAAAAGTTACCTCATCAGTTTCAGAGACTTTGACTCCTAAGACGGCAACCTTACCGTTCACATAAACTTTACTATCTTTAATTAGCTGTTCACATGAGCGTCTTGAACCCAAACCAGCTTGAGCCAAAAATTTCTGCAGTCGCAGCATTGAACTAGCCTACTTCTAGTTGATCCAAGACTTCTTCCGCTGGTAAAGCCTCAGGCAATAGAGGTAAATCATTGATTGATTTAAGGTTTAAATCATTTAAAAAATTTTTAGTTGTTTCATATAAAGCTGGTCGACCAGGAACATCACGATAACCCGATACTTTAATCCACTCCCTATCAAGCAATGATCTGATTATTTGAGTGCTAACAGTAACGCCTCTGATATCCTCAATATCACCCCTGGTAACTGGTTGTTTATAGGCAATTATAGATACAGTTTCCATCAGAGCTTTAGAAGGTCTGCTTGATGTATCATTCCATAAAGGATAAAGACAATCACCATACTTCTCTCTTACCTGCATTCTAAAACCTGACGCAACCTCTTTAATTTCAATAGAGCTATCTGCGTATCTTTCCTCTAACGAATTTAAGGCTATTTTTATTCTAGGCAAATCTACTTCTATATTCTGAGATCCCATTATCGTTTTAATCTCAGACAAACGCATGGGTCTTCCGGCACCGAAGAGAATAGATTCAACAAGGTTAGGTAAGTTTTCAAAATTATTCATCTAGTGAACTCCTCGATGGGTTGATTTAAGATAAAGTTGATTAGAGTCTTTGTTTTGAATAAGTTCAACATGTCCGTCTTTAGCTAAATCTAAAGAGGCCAGCAGCGCAACGACAACTCCCTGCTTGCCTTCTTTTTTCTGATATGTATGGAAGAACTGGATTACATTTCTCTTTTTGAGGATTGATAAGATTAAGGCAATTCTTTCCTGAGTGGACAATTCCTCAAAATGGATTTCGTGATGTTTAGAGAATTTAGGACGTATTGAAACCTCATGAAATATTGCTGCAAGTTCTTGGGCAGATATATCTAAAGCTGCTTCTCGCTCTTTAAATTTTGGTAAAGAGGTTGATGCAATAAAGAAATCTCTATCTAATCTTGGTAAATTAGAAATAGATTCAGATGCACTTTTATATCTTTGATATTCTTGCAACCTTCTAATAAGTTCAGATCGGGGGTCTTGCTCTTCCTCTTCTTCTTCAGACTGAGGAATTAACATTCTAGATTTAATCTGAGCAAGGGTAGCAGCCATTACCAAATAATCAGCCGCAAGCTCTATTTTCAATGCGTCCATTAATTCAATGTATTGAATGTACTGATCAGTAATTTCAGAAATATCTAAATCTAAGATATCAATATCTTTCTTTTGAATTAGATAAAGCAATACATCCATTGGGCCAGAAAAATCCTCTAAGTAGATTTCTAAAGCTTCTGGAGGGATAAATAAATCGTCAGGAAGTTGCGTTAAAGCCTCACCTTTAAATTGTGGAAATTCTAGTTGCGCTTGAGACTTCATAAGTTCAATTTATACAAGATGCTGTAATTATAAGCCCTTTTTAACACAACATCTTGTGATTTTGCATAAAAATGTTGATTTAAAAGGTTTTGCAGTGAATAAAAAAAAATAAACCTTTAATAAGCAAGGGATATCTTTTTCATTTTGTTGAACTAAGATAAACAATGAAAGCTATGGATTACAGAACTGACAACACAAGAATTGTAGAGAGACTAGAGATAGTTCCTCCCAATGATTTATTGGAAAAACTACCTATTACAAAAGAAGTATCTAGCTTGGTTTATGGTACAAGAAATGAAATAAGCTCAATACTGCATGGAAGAGACGATCGAATGCTAATTGTTTGCGGACCTTGTTCGATTCATGATCCAGAATCTGCAAAAGAGTATGCGAACAAGCTTAAGGAACAATACGATGCTTTAAGCAAAGATTTACTGATAGTTATGAGAGTCTATTTTGAGAAGCCAAGAACAACAGTAGGCTGGAAAGGCCTAATTAATGATCCAGATATTAATGAAACGTATGACATAAATAAAGGCATTCATCTAGCGAGATCATTGCTTTTAGAATTTGGAAATGTTGGCTTACCTTGTGGAACAGAGTTCTTAGATCTTATAAGTCCTCAATATGTTGCGGATTTAATTTCTTGGGGAGCTATAGGAGCAAGGACAGCAGAAAGTCAAACCCACAGAGAGCTTGCTTCAGGGATGTCATGCCCAATAGGAATAAAAAATGGTACTAACGGTGCTTTGAAGCCAGCCATTGATGGTATTCAAGCGGCGAATCACTCTCATGTCTTTTTATCAACTACTAAAGAAGGCAATGTATCAGTTTTCAAAACTTCAGGAAATTCAGACTCACATATAATTTTACGTGGCGGAAAAGAACCAAATTTTGATAGAGACGCTATTAATAAAACAATCTCTGCATTAACCGAAGCGGCTGTTAATGAGTCTGTTATGGTTGATGCGAGTCATGGAAATAGCCAAAAGCAATTTAAGAAACAAATTGATGTAGTTAACGATTTGGCATCACAAATTTCAGCAGGTAATCATAGTCTAAGAGGGCTAATGCTAGAAAGTCATTTGGTTGAGGGCAACCAAAGCATTACAGACAGTCTTACATATGGTCAAAGTATTACCGATGCATGTATGAATTGGGATGACACTCTTAACTGCCTTCAAGTGATCAGCGAAGCTGTACAAAAGAGGCGAGGATAATTGAAAAAAGACTCATTTACTTTCTCCACCCAAGAAGCAGAAACCCTTGGAATTGAATGCGCTATTGTTCTAGCTGCTACAAAAGATCTTAAAACTTCTTCATCTACACCCAATGAGATAACAAGATCACTTAAAGAAAAAATTCCATTTCTGGAAGAGCAAGAAATTCTTACTCATTTAAAAAGATTGATTGATTTAAAGTTGGTGCTTTCAGAAATTAACTCCCAGATAGAAAAACCTTCAGCTAAGAAAAATTTATATAAATTAAAGCTGCCTGGAATCAATTCAAGCTCTGGAAAAAGAAAACTTGATTACTCTTGGGTGCCCTCAATACAGGCGTTTGAGGTATTAGGAATGGGGAATATAAACAAAGAGTTTATTGAAAGCAAGGTTAATGAATTCAAAATGTATTGGCTAGAAAAAAATCAAGTTAGAGATAACTGGAATGTATTGTTTGTAGACTTTATTCGCCGGGAATGGGTCAAAGAAAATTCTGAAAATAAAGGTTTGCCTGTCTGCATCGATAAAAATTGGTCGCCCTCTTCTGATGCTTTTGATATCTTAGAATTAGCAAATGTTTCAAAAAATGATGCCTTAAAACACTTGAAGGAGTTTATACTTTATTGGAAAGAAAATGGAACAGCCCTAAGATCATGGAACTCAAAATTTGTAGATTTTGTAAAACGAAAAGAGTTAATTGGTTCTTACGAAGAAAAAGATGACAAAAAAACTAACAGACATAATGAACCAGGAGAGTTTTCTCAAAAGTTCAAAGACAGAACAAAAGATGATTCCTGGGCAGAAAATCTCGAATTCTGATCGAAAAAGCTTTATTGAGGCAATAGATAATCTTTTTTTAAAGCTTGAACTTTCTTATCATTATCAATTTTATAAGGTCTTTGGCACTGATCACAGGCTCACTGAGGCAAAAAAGCTTTGGGCAGAAAGCTTAAAAAAATACCCAGCAGAATGCATAAATGCTGCAGTTGAAACTGTGATTCAATCCAATGATTATCTTCCAACTCTTACAGAAGTCCTCAAAGCATGCTCGGGATCAATGGGCGCTTCTAATATACCAACCCCACAAGAAGCTTTCATTGAAGCGCAAAAATCTTCATCCCCCAGGCAAAGATTTCCTTGGACACACCCAATTATTTATTGGGCAGGAAGAGAGGTTGGTTGGGACTTGATGAATTCACCAAGCAATTCAAATATATTTCAGACATTTTCAAAAATTTATATACGTCTTGCAAAAGAGATGAAAGCTGGTAAAAAATTTGACCTTATATACCAAGATGATTCTGATGCTCTAGAGCCTCTAGATTTAAAGCTTCTTGAGAGTTTACGCAAAAAACATAATCTATAGCTTTGTAAAGTATACTTTACATAAATCATGCACTATAATCTCTTGCTGAGGGAGAATATATCGACATATAATATGTCAATACTTCTCAAATATATAAAAACTGATTTAAATTAACTAATAAATGTCCAAAAACGTCAGAATATCTCTATACATTCTTATTCCTATAATTGGCTGGATGATTTCTGGTCAATTTATTGAAGATGAGGTAATTCAAGCAAAGTCATCTTCAGAATTAACATCGGTGATTACTCAAATAAGTGTGTCTAATTTTTTCTCGCCTAAAGTTGTCCTTAATGCGTCTGCTATCTCTGAGAAAAGAGTTAGGGTAATTGCAAAAACTTCTGGGGAAGTGATGCCTAATAAGGTATCACAGGGTCAATGGGTTGAGAAAGATCAGGTATTGTGTAGCTTAGGTGTTGTTGAGCTTAATAGAACAGAAGTAAAAGCTCCATTTAGAGGATACGTAGAAAAAATAGTAAAGCCTGGAAATTACATTAATAGGGGAGAAATCTGCGCTGTGATTATTGAATTAGATCCTGTAACTTTTATAGCTGAGGTTCCTGAAGCAGAAATAAAAAGCATTGTAAAAGGTCAGAATGTATCAATCAATCTTGTTACAGGAGAGACTATTAACAGTCGTTTGAGTTTCGTTTCTAAAAGCGCCGCCCCGTCAACTAGAAGTTTTAGGGTTGAAGCGGAAGTTGAAAATCCAAATGGATTAATTAGAGATGGAATTACTGCAACAATGCAAATTAATACAAATAAAATTCTTGCAACTAAAATTTCTCCATCAATAATGCTTTTATCTGATTCAGGCTCTCTTGGGGTCAGAGTTGTGAATGATGATGCTGTAGTTGAATTTATACCTATTAAGATATTAGAAGATACGCAAGATGGTATTTGGGTTAAAGGAATTAAAAATTCCTCAAATTTAATAGTACGAGGACAAGGTTATGTTGAGAATGGTCAACAAGTAAACTCTATTCCCGCAACTAAATCATGACAAGGATAGTAGATTTTGCTTTATCAAAAGCAAGAACTACTCTTGCTTTAGCCGTAGTTATAATAATAGCTGGTGCATATGCAAGAACCACTATTACGGTTGCTTCAGAACCAAATATTTCACTCCCTCTTGTCAGTGTTTCCGTCTTTCTAGATGGAGCATCTCCTGAAGATGCCTCAAGATTGATTGCTAGGCCGCTAGAAACAAGATTAAGGAGCGTTCCTGGAATTAAAGAACTTTCCTCATCTGCACGTTTAAGTTATGCAAGAATAGTCGGTGAATTTGAGGTTGGGTACGATATAGACACTGCTCTTCGAGATATCAAGCAAGCAGTTGAAGAAGTGAAATTCCAACTACCCAGGGAAGCAGAAGATCCCCAAATTAGAGAATATTCTTTTGCAATGTTTCCTGTGATGAATATAAGTCTTGTTGGCTCAGCGTCAATGAGAACAAAAGTGTTTTTTGCAAGAGAGTTACAAGATAAGTTGGAGGCTATCAGTGAAGTTCTAGCTGCAGATTTAGAGGGTGCGCCTGAAGAAGTCCTTGAGGGAGTCATTGATAAATCAAAAATGGAGGCTTACGGAATAACTTTAAGTCAACTATACCAAGCAATTGCAAACAATAACTTGATAATTCCGGGAGGAGCTCAAGATACAGGTTCTGGAAAATTTAATATTGAAGTCCCAAGTATTTTTGAAACAGCAGAGGATGTATACAACATTCCTATTAAAGTTACGCCAAATGCAGTTGTTACGCTCAGCGATATAGGAGAAATTAAAAGAACCTTTAAGGACTTTTCCTCGTTCGCAAAAATAAATGGAGAAGATGCCGTCACTCTTGAGATTAGAATGAGAGTTGGGGCAAATGCTATTGAGGCTAAAAAAGAAATTCTTAAAGTTAAAAAAGACTTTGAAAAAATTATTCCAACAAACCTTTCAATTATCAGAACTAATGATAATACAGTTTGGGCTGAGGTGATGATATCTGAATTAGAGGGAAATATTATTACCGCAATCTTTCTTGTAATGATTCTGGTGATTGCAAGCATGGGAGTCAGGGTTGGTATGCTTGTTGGTCTTTCCATCCCTTTTTGTTTTCTTTTAACCTTTATTATCCTTAAAACCCTTGGCATTGAATTTAATTTTCTAGTAATGATGGGTCTCTTGCTTGGCTTGGGGATGCTGATTGATGGAGCAATAGTTGTCACAGAGTATGCAGATAGAAAAATATCAGAAGGCCTAGATCGTAAAGAAGCCTATCGGCTTGCATCTAAAAGGATGTTTTATCCAATTATCTCTTCAACAGCCACAACAATTGCTGCTTTTACTCCTTTAATTTTTTGGCCAGGTTTTACCGGTCAATTTATGCGATATCTTCCAATCACAGTATTTATTGTTCTTAGCGCCTCAGTGGTTTATGCAATGATTATTACTCCTGTTGTTGGATCTATATTTGGACAAAGAAGATCAACCTTGGTGTCAGGAGAAAGCGAGCAAACAGGTGAAATTCTTTTTGATAAATTATCTGCATTTTATTCTAAAGCAGTGAATAAATTTGTTAAGAACCCCGGCGAAACCATTGTAGCTGTTCTTATGATCTTATGGTTTTTTGGCTATGCCATGTATGGCAATTTTAGCAAAGGGACCCTTTACTTTGCTCAAGTTGATCCAGTTGCTGCTGAAATAAATGTTAGAGCAAGAGGAAATTTCTCTTCAATAGAATCAAGAGAAATCATGGAATTAGTTGAAGCGAAACTACTCAATGTAGAGCACGTGGAAAACCTGTATATGACAACAGGATCCCAGTGGTTTAATGCTGGTGGAGATACCATGGCAAGGGGTTTTATGGAGGTTGTTGATACTCAGCTTAGAGACATTTCTGGAAATGAGGTATTCATTAAAGCTCAGGAAGCAACCTCTAATATTCCAGGCGTCATTGTTGAAATCACTCCTGAAGAAGGAGGGCCCTCTTTTGGCTCTCCGATTGAATTGGGTATTTTTGGAGACAATGAAGCATCTGTTGCCAAAACTACTAAAATAATTGAAGAATATATGCTCAATGAGGTTATTGGATTAACAAATATTAGATCAACCCTACCCTACCCCTTGATTGAGTGGAAGGTTGAAGTTGAAAAACAAAAAGCTGCTCAACTTGGGGTAAGTATTGCTGATATTGGTGCGTTAGTTCAAATGCTCACTAATGGATTTAAAGTTGGGCAATATAGACCGGATGACTCAAAAGATGAAATTGAAATAAGGGCTAGATTCGATACTAAAAATAGATCATTAAGTGGCATTGAAGATCTTAAAGTTAACTCAATTAATGGCCTCATTCCAATAAGTACTTTTGTAAAATTGGTTCCTACAGAAAATCGTCAATCGGTTGTCAGAAGAAATGGTAAATTTTTTCATGAATTAGGAGTAGCCATAGATATGACTGTATTAAATAGTTCTGGGCAGACAATTTTAGTTTCAGATAAAGTGAAAGAAATGGATGATTGGTTGTCTGAACAAGAATTTGATGCGGGTATTGAAACTCAATTTAGAGGAATGCAAGAAGAAACTGAGGAAGTTACTGAGTTCCTTTCAATTGCAGCAATTACAGCTTTAGCTTTGATGCTTATTCTGCTCGTCACTCAATTTAATAGCTTCTATCAAGCAGCTCTTGTTTTAAGCGCTGTATTTATGTCAATAGTCGGAGTTTTGGTAGGCCTATTAATTACTGGAAAAGCGTTCAGCACAACTATGACAGGCATTGCCATAGTTGCCTTATCTGGAATAGTTGTAAATAACAACATTGTGCTTATTGATACATTCAATAGGCTGACAGGAGAATTTCCCAATCTCAAGAGAGAAGATGTAATCATAAAAACATGCAAGCAAAGATTACGACCAATTCTATTAACAACCACAACAACTATTTTTGGCCTTCTGCCTTTAGCAGTTGGTTTGAGTGTTGATGTTTTAGGGAGAGAAATTATTGTAGGCAGTCGAGTTGTTGGTTGGTGGCAAAATCTTGCCTCATCAATTGTATTTGGCTTAGCTTTCAGCACAGTTCTAACTTTGATTTTTACTCCAGCTGCACTGATACTGCCTTCAAGAATTAGATCGTGGTTAGAAAATAGGTTTGAATTCTTTAAAACTTCAAGTTAAGTGATGAATAAAAAATCATAAGTTACAATAAGCGATGACCAAAAAAGATACAGTAAATTTTGAAGCCTCCCTAAATAAGCTTGAGCAAATTGTTGCTAAGCTAGAAGATGGAGATATTAGCTTAGAAGATAGCGTTAAATCATTTGAGGAAGGGATTGGGCTAGTAAAAGAATGTCAAAAGCAGCTGTCTGCAGCTGAGCTAAAAGTAAAAAAACTTTTAGATAATGGCGATACGGTAGATCTGGATAGCTAAGATTGGACTTATGTCTTTAAGCTTTCTATCTGAATGCAAAGAGAAGGTGTTAAATCGTATTGATGCCCTCCTCCCAGATAGCAATAAAATAGTTTCCTCAATGAGATATTCAGCTCTTGCCGAGAGTAAATGTATTCGTGCTGGATTAATTTTTGCTTCAGGAAATTTAAATAAAAAAATTTCTAATGCTGCTTTAATTGATATGGCTGCCAGCATTGAACTCATGCACACCTACTCATTAATTCATGATGACTTACCTTCAATGGACAATGATAATATGAGAAGAGGACAAGCTTCCAACCATATAAAATTTAATGAAGCTACAGCGATTTTAACCGGTGATGCGCTCCAAGCTTTGGCATATGAGACTATTGTTTTATCGCCTGAAATAAACCAAGAACAAAAGATTGCATCTATAAAAGTTTTATCAAACGCATGTGGGCACAAAGGCATGATTTTAGGTCAGCAATATGACCTGGATGCTGAAAATAATGAATACAATGATATTAAAAAGATTCATGAACTGAAGACTGGAAAGCTAATTCAAGTTGCTATGACTATGCCTCATCTAGGTGATGAAAAACAAAAAAATGAATTAATGGTTTTAAAGGGAGTTGGTGGGGACCTCGGTCTTGCTTTTCAAATCATGGATGATGTTTTAGAGATCTCTTCAGATTCAAGCACTTTAGGGAAAAGTAATCAATCAGACTTAGTAAATAAAAAGTTAACTTATGTAAGTGCCTATGGCAAAAAAGAATCAATAGATCAAGCTCATGCCTTATCTAGAGCATGCATTGCTAAGCTAGAAGAATGCTTTGATGAAACTGAAGTAATGAACTTGGTTGGTTTAGCAAGATTTATGGTTGAAAGAAAAAATTAAGATGAAAATATTTACTGAAATCCCAACTGATTCGCCACAAACACCAGTTTTAGATAAGGTAAATCTGCCAGAAGATATTAAAAATTTGACTCCTGTAGAGCTCAAAACATTGGCTGATGATGTGCGAGCACATATGCTTTACAGTGTCGGTCAAAGTGGAGGTCATCTTGGCGGTGGTTTAGGAGTAGTTGAATTAACGGTTGTATTACATTATCTCTACAATACGCCAAATGATAAAATAATATGGGATGTTGGTCATCAAGCCTACCCTCACAAAATTCTAACTGGTAGGAAAGAAAGTCTTAACTCGATCCGTCATAAAGACGGATTGGCTCCATTTCCAAGCCGAGAAGAGAGCCCATATGATGCTTTTGGAGTTGGCCACTCGAGCACATCTATAAGTGCTGCACTTGGAATGGCAATTGGAAACAATGGAAAAAATAAAAAGGTGGTAGCGGTTATCGGGGATGGGGCTATGACTGCAGGAATGGCGTTTGAAGGTCTAGCCCATTCAGGTCATATCAAACCAAATATGTTAATAATTCTTAATGATAATGATATGTCAATCTCGGAGAATGTTGGTGGATTGAATAATTATTTTTCAAGAATTTGGGCATCAAAAGTTTACAAGGGAATCAGAAAAAGTGGAAAAAGTTTTTTAGAAAATCTCCCTCAAGCCCTTCACATTGCAAGAAAAGCAGAAACTCAAATGAAAGCCATGGTAGCTCCTGGGAGTATTTTTGAAGAATTGGGTTTAAATTATATTGGCCCCATTGATGGTCATAATATTGATGAATTAATTACAGTCATTGGCAATTTAAAAGATTTTGAAGGTCCGCAATTTTTACATGTAATTACAAAAAAAGGAGCTGGATTAGACCCCGCAGAGGCTGACAGAATTGGCTTTCATGCTATTGGAAAAATAAAACCATTGGACGCAACTAACAAAGAGAATGGGCCAAAATATCAAGATGTTTTTGGGCAGTGGGTTGTTGATATGGCCAAAAAAGATAAAGATTTGATGGCAATCACTCCTGCTATGCGTGAAGGTTCGGGACTTGTAAATTTCAGCAAAGAATTTCCTGAAAGATTTTTCGATGTTGCAATTGCTGAGCAACATGCAGTTACTCTTGCTGCTGGAATGGCTTGTGAAGAAAAAAAACCTGTTGTTGCAATCTACTCAACCTTTCTTCAGAGAGCTTACGATCAATTAATACATGATGTAGCATTGCAAAATCTAAATGTGCTCTTTGCAATTGATCGGGCTGGATTAGTTGGAGAAGATGGTCCCACTCACTCTGGGAATTATGACCTTGCATATCTTAGGTGCATCCCAAACATGACCATTGCAGTACCATCAGATGAAAATGAGACAAGAAAACTTCTAACCACTACTTTTATTCATAATGGTCCAGCTGCCGTGAGATATCCAAGAGGCGGCGGAATTAACTCAACCATAGATCTTGAACTTATACCTGTTGAGATTGGTAAAGGCAGAGTAATAAGCAAACAAGAATCAGAATTTCTTATACTTAATTTTGGGGCCCTAATAGGAACTGCGGAGGAAGTTGCTCAAGAGCTAAATGCTTCTTTGTTAGACATGAGATTTGTTAAACCATTAGATAAAGAATTAATCACTGAACACTCAAATGGCAAAAAAGCTATTATCACCATTGAGGATGGAGCTATATCAGGTGGTGCGGGATCATCGGTCAGTGAATGGGCTCAAGAAGGCAAAATGAAGCAACAAATTATCATATGCGGTATCCCGGATAAATTTGTTGAACATGCAAGTCGTGAAGAAATGCTTGAAATGGCCAGTCTGGATAAAAAAGGTATTCTCGCTAAAGTAAAAGATTGCTTATCTTAAGTGGCCCATCTTATCTCTTTTGGTATCGAGATAATTTTTATTCTTTTCATTTACACCTTCATGGAGAGATGTTCTTTTCACAACCGTGATACCCACTTCTTCTAAAGCATCTACTTTTTTTGGGTTATTAGTTAAAAGATTAACTGAGGAAATCTTAAAATACTGCAATATATCTAAACAGATATTGTATTCTCTTAAATCAGCTGGAAAACCCAATAACTCATTAGCTTCTACTGTATCGTGACCTTGATCTTGAAGAGCATATGCTCTGATTTTATTAACTAGGCCAATGCCTCTGCCCTCTTGTCTTAAATATAAGAGAATCCCTGACTTATTTTGAGATAACATTTGAAGTGCGGCTTGTAATTGAGGCCCGCAATCACATCTAAGACTATGCAATGCGTCTCCAGTCAAACATTCAGAATGCACTCTACACATAACCGCATCTTGCTGTTGAACATCACCAATCGTTAATGCTAGATGATCTTTGCCATTAGGTTCTTCAAAGGCTGAAATAGTAAAATCGCCAAACTTAGTCGGCAATTCTGATTCAGATACAAATTTACAACTATTCAATTGATTTAAATTAAGAGAAAAATTGCGTAAATTATACCACCAGCAAACAATCCTGCTATCAAATCATCTAGAAGAATACCGAGGCCTCCTTTAACATTATTATCTACCCAAGAAATTGGCCACGGCTTCCAAATATCAAATAATCTAAAGAGCAAAAATGCGGCTAAGTAGGTAGTAACTCCATGCGAGACAAAAGATAAAGTAACAAGCATTCCTGCCACCTCATCAATCACAATGGTTGAGTTATCTTTTGATTCACTATCATGTGATGCTTGCGAGCATATAAGCCATGAAAATAAGATAAAAATTGGCAAAATGATATGAATTGATGAGTGTAAGAACTCAGCAAAATACCAAATTAATATAGCTACTAAGCTTCCCCAGGTGCCCGGTGCTGGTCTTAATAAACCTATGCCAAACCATGAAGCAAAAAGGTGAGAAGGTTTTTTTAAATTAGGAAAATCCATTCTGCTTAAAGTGATCCCAATTTTTTAAAGAGCCAATATTATTATTGATTATTGTTAATTTTCTCCCGCTCATAACACCAATAGTATGACATTTTTTATTGATGGAATTGAGATCAGCCTGAAGGGTTAATAATTTTTTTGGAGGCACTGTGTATAGTAGCTGATAATCATCTCCAAACTCTAGACATTGTTTAATAAATTTCTTGTCGGCCACGGGCACTTTGCCCAAATCAACTTTACACCCAACTCCAGAAGCTGAAATGAGATGGGAAAGATCTTGAATAATTCCATCGGAGATATCGATGGCAGAGGTAGCAATAGATGAAATCTCTCGTCCATATCTTATCTGAGCTGAGGGAAATAGATAAGGTTTGGTTTTATTGTTTAACAAACCGCTTCTTTTGTACTCTTTGAATCCAATATATCCACGCCCCACAGCATTGGATAAACATAAAATATCGCCAAGCTGGGCATTTGACCTAAGTAAAATATTTTTTTCTGGTTTGCCCAATACGGTTACACTTATCTGTAAAGGCCCTTTTACAAGATCGCCACCAATCAATGGAAACTGAAATTCTCTAGAAATTTTTTGCAAGCCCTTTCTAAATCCCTTCATCCAATCTTGGTTAAAACTCGGCATTACCAAAGAAAGATTGAAAGCAACGGGATTGCAGCCCATGGCTGCTATATCACTTAATGCGGTTGCTACTGATCTGTACGCAATTGAGTCAGCAGACATAGATTTCAAGAAATGCACGCCAGCCACCGAGGTATCAGTGCTAATGAGTAATTTTGAATTAGCTGCTAGAACAGCACAGTCATCACCAACTGAAAGATCAATACCATTGGCTCTTAAATAAGAAGTACCTATACCTGATAGGTACTTCTTAATAATAGAAAATTCTGAACTTATATTAACTTGGGTATCTTTCGAATAAGCCAGTTGCGCCCATTCCACCGCCAACGCACATGGTTACAATACCAAATTGTTTATCTTGATTATTCAGCTCACGAACAATGTGACCAACTTGTCTGGACCCCGTCATACCAAACGGATGCCCAATTGAAATTGAACCACCATTTACATTAAGCTTATCCATTGATATGCCTAATTGATCACGGCAATAAGCAACCTGAACGGCAAAAGCTTCATTCAGCTCCCATAAATCAATATCATCAACGCTCATGTTGTGAGATTTTAATAGTTTAGGAACTGAAAAAACTGGTCCTATTCCCATTTCATCTGGTTCACAACCCATGGTTGTAAATCCTCTAAAATAAGCCATTGGTTTTAAACCTAATTCAAGAGCTTTTTCTTCGCTCATCACCAGTGTGACCGATGCACCATCTGACAACTGAGAGGAGTTACCAGCTGTGACGGATCCATTCTCTGGATCAAAAACTGGCTTTAGTCCAGCCAATGCTTCCATTGTTGTTCCTGGCCTGTTGCATTCATCTTTGTCTACAGTGTAATCTACCTCTTTAGAGTCACCGGTCTCTTTATTCATCAGCATCATCTTAGTTTCCATAGGAATAATCTCATCAACGAACTTTCCGGCTTCTTGGGCTGCAGCTGTTCTTTTTTGGCTCTCAAATGCAATCTCATCTTGAGCTTCTCTTGAAACGTTATAGCGTTTAGCTACACACTCAGCTGTAATGCCCATTGGATGGTAAATTCCAGGGTGACTTTCTGCTAATTTTTCATTAACAAAGCCATCCATATTTGTTTTTCCAGATACCATGGTGATTTGCTCAACACCTCCAGCAATTACGGTGTCATAACATCCAGCCATAATCTGACTTGCAGCCATGGAGACGGTTTGCAACCCTGAAGAACAATATCGATTAACAGTTGTCCCCCCAACAGTAATTGGAAGGTTGGATAATACTGCGGCATTTCTACCTATGTTGTGCCCCATTGCGCCTTCAGGATTACCACAACCCATGATGACATCTTCAACCATTTCTGGGGGTAAATTAGGATTTCTATCTAACATACCGTTAATAATATGAGCCAACATATCGTCTGCACGAGTGATGTTAAAGCCTCCACGATGTGATTTAGCTAGACCAGTTCTAACACTATCAACAATAACCGCTGTTTTCATGTTTTTACTCCAAAATTAGTAACGAGTTATTCTAAACGATCGTCGTCATTACTTAAAGACTTATACCAATTTGGTATTAAATCAATATTCATCTCTTTGGCTTTTGAAAAAA
>CABXNE010000013.1 GCA_902513515.1 uncultured SAR86 cluster bacterium | reverse complement strand
ACAATATCTCAAAAGTGCTCCTTTCCTAGAGAATTAAATGTCGTAAGAAGTTAAACTTACGCAATGATTGAAGACATAAAGTATAAACTAAATTTGAATAATTCTGAAAAGCCAAGTGGCAGACCTCAGGCTTCAGTTTTAATAGCCATTTTAAATTATGGAGAATTTATTGAGTCTCCAGAATTAATTTATACTCAGCGTTCTAGCCATCTTTCAACCCATTCAGGTGAAGTTAGTTTCCCTGGAGGTAAAGCCGATAAAACGGACTTCAGTCTTTTTGGAACAGCTTTGAGAGAGGCCAATGAAGAAATAAGCCTTAATAGCGAAGATATTACTGAGCTAGGCAAATTAAATTATCTAATATCTCGTCATAAGGTAGAGGTTAACCCTTTTGTAGCTTCAGTTGATAAGCCCCAGGCGCTAGAGCCTAATGAAGAAATTCAAGAAATTTTTACAGTACCATTAAATTTTTTACTTGATCCAAAAAATATTCAAAGAGAAAGCATAGAAAGGCAGGGTAATGTTTGGCAAGTTCCAACTTGGAACATAAAAAGTCAAAAGATATGGGGTTTAACTGCGATGATTACAGTAAACTTTTTAAATGTATGTTTTGATGCGAATATAGAGATACTAGAGGGCTAATTTTCGATGATCATAGATATCAATAATAAAGGTTTGCAGACTGAGAATGATGATTTTTGGATTGCTCCAGATGCAACAGTGATTGGAGATGTACAAATGGCTAAAGATACAAGTATATGGTTCCATTGCACTATCAGAGGAGATAATGAGCCGATTATTTTAGGCGAAGGAACAAACATTCAAGACAACTCTGTGATCCATACAGATCCAGGATTTGGGTGTACTATTGGTAAATTTGTAACTGTTGGTCATCTAGCCATGCTTCATGGATGTGAAATAGGAGATGGCTCACTTATTGGTATAGGTTCTGTTATTTTAAATGGAGCCAAAATAGGAAAAAATTGCATTATTGGAGCAAAAGCATTGATTACAGAGGGCATGGAGGTGCCTGATGGATCTATGGTGCTGGGTATTCCTGCAAAGATTAAAAAAGAGCTTACTCCTGAAGAACAAGCAATTCCATCTTTAAATGCACATCATTATATTGAAAATTACAAAAGGTATAAGGCAGAACTAGGTTAGCCACATGTCAGGAAGAATAGTAAATTATTTTGACCAGTCAACAGAATGTGAAGGATATTTGTCTATGCCTGAATCTTCGCAGCCTGCCCCATTGGTTTTGGTTGCTCATACCTGGAAAGGTAGATCTGAATTTGAAGATCAGAAAGTAGTAGCGCTAAATAATTTGGGATATGCGGCTTTATCAATTGATATTTTTGGAGGCGGCATTAACGGGAGTAGTGTTGAGGAGAATCAAGCCTTAATTGAGCCCTTTGTTAAAGATAGGCAGCTATTTCGACAGCGTCTTATAAGTGCGGTTGAATTTGGTAAAGCTATTGATGGTGTCGACGCATCAAAAATAGCATTGATTGGATTTTGTTTTGGTGGCCTTGCGGCTATAGAGCTTGCTCGCTCAGGATATCAACTCTCAGGGTGCGTTAGTTTTCATGGGCTTTTAAATCAATCTGATGAGCCATTTCAAAAGGTGAATACTAAATTGTTAGTTTTGCATGGAGATAAAGATCCTATGGTTTCCTCAGATCAGATATTAGCTTTGCAGGATGAAATGACAGAATCAGAAGCTGATTGGCAATTTATTAGCTATGGCAATACTTATCATGCGTTTACCAATCCTGCAGCTAACGATATTGAGATGGGAACAGTTTATAATAAAGATAGTGATATGAGATCGTGGACTGCAATGTCTAATTTTTTAGAGGAAGCCTTTAGCAATGTTAACCAGTGAACTAAGAGCTAAGTTTTTAGAGTACTTTAGTAAGAATGGCCATGAAGTCGTTGATTCAAGCTCCTTGATCCCAGCCAATGATGACACGCTATTATTTACAAATGCTGGAATGGTTCAATTCAAAGATGTTTTTTTAGGATCTGATAAGCGTCCTTATAAAAGAGCAACCACAACTCAGCGATGCATACGTGCCGGTGGAAAGCATAATGATCTAGAAAATGTAGGATATACCCTCAGGCATCACACATTCTTTGAAATGTTGGGCAATTTTAGTTTTGGAGATTATTTCAAAGAAGAGGCAATTCAACTTGCCTGGAATTTTTTAACCAATGAGCTCAATTTGGAGAAAGAAAAATTATGGATCTCTGTTTTTAGAGAAGACGATGAAGCCGCAGAAATCTGGTCATCAAAAATTGGTATTGATCCTGAGAGAATTATCCGATTAGATGAGGAAGATAATTTTTGGTCTATGGGAGACACAGGCCCCTGTGGACCTTGCTCAGAAATTTACTATGATCATGGTGAGAAATATGAAGGCACTCCCCCTGGATCACCTGGAGATGATGGAGATAGATTTGTAGAAATCTGGAATTTAGTCTTCATGCAATTTAATAGAGATGCCACAGGCGAATTAACACCTCTGCCCAAACCATCCGTTGATACCGGAATGGGTTTAGAGCGTGTCGCAGCTGTCCTACAGGGTGTTAATTCAAATTATGAAACAGACCTTTTCCTTAACTTAATAAAAGCATCTGAAAAATTAATTAAATCACCTGGGGAGACATCTCATAAAGTCATTGCAGATCATATTAGAAGTGTTTCTTTTTTAATTGCTGATGGCATAACTCCTGCTAATGAAGGGCGAGGTTATGTACTTCGCAGGATAATGCGACGAGCAATTAGGCACGGATATAAACTTGGTGCTAAGAAACCATTTTTACATAAATTAGTTACACCATTAGCAAAAGAGATGAAATCAGCATTTCCAATGCTAGCAACCAACCAAAAATCAATTGAGAACATAATTCACGATGAAGAGAATAGATTTCTTGAAACTTTAGATAAGGGAATTGAAATCTTAGAAAAAGAAATTTCTAATATGGATTCAAAGGTTATTCCTGGAGATATTGTATTCAAACTTCATGATACGTTTGGGTTCCCATTTGATCTAACCGCAGATATTGCCCGTGAGCAAGATTTAAAGTTGGATGAAGCTGGTTTTAATCAATGTATGGAAGAGCAAGTAAAAAATTCAAAATCAGCGAGCAAATTCAAAGGCACCCAATTAGACTTATCATCAATTGATGAAACTAAATTTCTGGGTTACGACAGATTAAATGCAAAAGGTAAAGTTTTAGGTTTGTGGAATGATGATCTAAAAGTAGATTCTGCAACTCCTGGTAAAGACTATTCTCTTGCTTTGGATCAATCTCCATTTTATGCAGAATCAGGAGGTCAGGTTGGAGATCAGGGCGAGTTCTCTAGTTCAAACGGTAGTGGGCAAGTATTAGATTGTATTAAGCAGGGAAAAATTTTTCTTCATAAAATTAATGTGGAAGAAGGCTCAGTTAAATTGGATGATACTTTAAAACTTTCAGTTGCATCTGCCACGAGAGCTTGTGCAGCTTCTAACCATTCTGCAACCCACTTAATGCATGCTGCCTTGAAGCATGTTCTTGGCAGTCATGTTGAGCAAAAGGGATCGCTGGTAGATGCTTCAAAACTACGTTTTGATTTTTCACATCCCAAGGCAGTAACAAAAGATGAAATTAAACAAATAGAATTATTAGTTAATCAACATACCCTAAACAATTCTGAAGTAAAAACAGAATTAATGCAGCTTGATGATGCAATAGCATCAGGTGCAGAGGCAATGTTTGGAGAAAAATATGATGATGAAGTCAGGGTTTTATCAATGAGCGATGGTTTCTCAGTAGAGCTTTGCGGCGGGACCCACGTAACAAGGACTGGTGATATCGGCATGTTTACAATTTTAAGCGAATCCAGTGTTTCGTCTGGGGTTCGAAGGATTGAAGCTGTCACTGGCTCTAAGGCTGTAGAGTTAATGCTCGAAATTCGATCTCAACTTCAAGATGTCCAAGGAATATTAAATGTTGGAGCTCCTCAGGTTAGCTCCAAAGTTGAGGATTTAGTTAAAGAAAATAAATCCCTAAAAAAGGGGAACAAAACGAAAGATAAATCTTCTGTTGATATTAAAGAAGCCATTCATAAAATTAATAACTTTGATTTGGTCCTGATCGAGGCAGACACTCAAAATATTCAAGATTTAAGGCAGCTGGTTGATAGTTCTAAAAAAGACCAATCTCAAAGATGTATTTTAATCTTGAACCATCAAGATTCTAAGGTTGTTATGGTTTGTGGCGTTACTGATGATATTCAAGAATTGCTAAGCGCTAATGATGTTATTCAAGCAATCGCAAAAGTTACTAATGGGAAAGGTGGTGGTCGAAAGGATTTCGCTCAAGGTGCTGGCGAATCAAATAATTTTAAAGAATTTGTTAATTCTATTCCTGATATCGTACAATCCATCGCTTAATCTTTAAGCTTTTTAATAATGGAAACGATAGTATTAAAATTTGGTGGTACTTCTGTTGGTTCAACCGATAGGATATCTGCTGTTGCAAATTTAATTAAAGCAGCATGCGATGAAGCTGCGCCTGTTGTTGTTGTCTCTGCCATGAGCGGGGAAACCAATCGTTTAATTGAGTTAGCTAAATCTTTTGGTTCTGAGCCAAATACAAGAGAATTTGATGCACTGGTCTCAACCGGAGAAAAAGTTAGCGCATCGCTAGTTGCAATTGCCTTAAATCAATTAGATTTAAAAGCTAAATCATTATCTGCTGCTCAAATTGGAATGAAAACCACTGCTAATTTTTCACGGGCTAAGATTCTTGATTTAGATAAAGATATTATTTTTAAAACAATTGAAGATGGCTATATTCCAATCATTACGGGATTTCAAGGAATTACAAATGATGGTGATACAACAACTATGGGAAGAGGTGGCAGTGACACTACAGCAGTAGCTATTGCAGCTTCTATTGAGTCCAAGCGTTGTGACATTTATACCGATGTAGATGGGATATATACAACCGATCCCAGGATTGTTCCTAATGCAAGAAAGCTTGATTCAATAAGCATGGAAGAAATGTTGGAGCTAGCTGGTCAGGGTGCTAAAGTTATGCAAATACGAGCTGTTGAGTTCGCAAATAAATATAAAGTTTTAGTTAGAGTTTTATCAAGTTTTGAGCCTGGCTCAGGAACACTCATTTTACAGGAGGAAGAGGGAATGGAAGATGCTGTGATTAAAGGTATAGCCTCGCAGAAAGATCAGACTAAATTTACTCTGCATGGAGTGGTGGATACTCCAGGAATTGCTTCTGGAATTTTAAGTCCAGTGAGCGATGCAGGTATTGATGTTGATGTGATTGTGCAGAATGTAAGTGTCTCTGGAAAAACAGATTTTACATTTACAGTTGGAAACTCTGATAGAGCTGAGGTTGAATCAGTCCTAAAAGAAAAGATGAAAGGAATTTCATATGATGAGTTAATTATTGATGAAGGCATAGGAAAAGTTTCTTTGGTAGGAGTTGGAATGCGTTCACATGCCGGAATAGCAAGCACCGCATTCAATGCTTTGGCCGATGCTGAAATTAATATTCAAATGATCAGCACTTCTGAAATTAAAATTACTATTGTTATTTCAGGAGACCAGCTTGAAGATGCTGTAAGAATTCTTCACCAAGCATTTAATCTAGCAGATTGATGTACGACTTAATTTTAAAGAACGGAATTTTGGTTAATGAAGGGCAGATCTGTGAATCTGATATTGCCATCAAGGGTGATCGAATTGAAAAAATTGCTTCTTCTATAGATACCGAATCTAAAAAAACTATAGACCTTCAGGGTAATCACATATTACCTGGCTTAATCGATGACCAAGTCCACTTTAGAGAGCCAGGTCTTACTCATAAAGGAAATATACAATCAGAAAGTAGAGCTGGTTTAGCTGGAGGCGTAACCAGCTACTTCGAAATGCCTAACGTTAATCCAACCACAACTAATAGAGAAAATTTAAAAGCTAAGTTTGATCTTGCTGCGACTAAATCTCATGCAAACTATTCTTTTTACATGGGCGCTAGTAATAACAATATTGATGAAATTAAGCAACTGGATAACACTCTAGCTTGTGGTCTAAAAGTTTTTATGGGGGCTTCTACTGGCGATATGTTGGTGGACAATCACGATACTCTTGAAGCTATTTTTAGAGAAGCTCCTGTCAACATTGTTACTCATTGCGAAGATACCCCTACTATTATTGAAAATGAGAAAGCTATTATTGCTGAATATGGTGAAGATATTGATGCATCATTCCATCCTAGAATTAGAAATGCAGAATCTTGCCTTAAATCGTCCCAACTTGCCTATGATTTAGCTACAAAGCACGGTTCAAACCTACATATTCTTCATCTCACCACTGCAGATGAAATGAAATTATTTACCGAGGGAGATATCACGGGTAAAAGAATTACTGCTGAGGTTTGCGTACATCATTTATTTTTTAGCGAGGCTGACTACGATACCCTGGGTAATTTGATTAAATGCAATCCCAGCGTTAAATCAGAACAAGATCGATTGGCATTAATTGATGCCGTGCAAAAGAATAAGATTGATATTATTGCAACAGATCATGCTCCGCATACGCTTGAGGAAAAGCAGCAGCCATATTTACAAGCACCAAGTGGACTTCCGCTAAACCAACATTCATTACTAGTGCTGCTAGATTTTTATGCAAAGGGTATTTTTTCACTCGAGCAGATTGTTCAAAAAACTAGTCATAACATAGCTGAACGTTTTCAAATCAAAGATAGGGGTTATATACGAGAAGGAGCTTTTGCTGATTTGGCCGTTGTAGATTTGAGCGCAGAAACTCTAGTTACTAATGAGAATATCTTGTATCACTGCGGTTGGTCACCATTTCTAAACTATTCATTTCCTAGTGTTGTGAGGCATACAATCATCAATGGAGAAATCGTGTATCAAGATGGGATTTTAAAGGAGCAGCTACCTATCGCCAATCGAATTGAATTCGATAGATAGTGTTATTTTCTTATTTTAAAGCGTTATAATCCTTGTCCAAAATCGGAGAGTTGGCTGAGTGGTCGAAAGCGCCTCCCTGCTAAGGAGGTATACGGGCAACTGTATCGAGGGTTCGAATCCCTCACTCTCCGCCAGTTGCCTAGAACCCTATTAAATCCTTGTTTTAGAACCATTTATAGCCCTATATTCTTCTATTGCATCTTATTATTTATACTTTGAAGGTTTTCGTAGATTAATATAAAGATTGCACTCATCCCAAAAACTAAAATAATAGCTAAAGAAGAAATAATCCAAGTTGCGAAAGCCATCAATACATCACCACCAACCAATTGGAAGAGTCCTGCAGCTCCTGACCATACAAATAATATTATTACGACTCCACTGTATATCTGAATATAAGTCTCAGCTATTTTTTTTATAAATTTCATAATTCCTCATTAAATTTTTATTAGTAACTACCTTACGAAATTTTTTTTAATTCTCAAAATAAAATACTCTTGAGCTTAACTGCTAAATTTCTTTTCCATCCGAATCATTGGCACCGTTTTACCAGTTTCTGTTTCATACAATATATCTTCTATAGGTTTATAGCCCTGAGTTTCATAAAGGAGTACTCCAGACTGAGTAGCCATAAGCTCACACTTCTTAAATCCAAGATTTTTTGCAGCTTCCTCACCTAATTTCATCACCAATGAACCAACACCTTTTCTTATCCATTCAGGATGGGTATACATAGCTCTTATGCGGGCAGAATCTTTTTTGGGATTTAGAAATTGATCATCTCTGTTAGGAGTATGATTGCCGCCAAATAAAGTTTCTCTATTACTCCATCCACCGCACCCAATGAATATCTCTTTGCTGAAGATCATGAAATATGTTTCATCTTTAATAAGTTGATCATCTAAACCCATGCTATCAAAAGAGGCCTCTAGTTGATCTTTGGTGAGGAGGGGTCCTAATAGTTCATTGATTGAAAGTTTCATCAATTGCTCAATGGCTCGAATATCATCAAGAGTTGCTATTCTATGAGTGAACTCATCCATATTTTTATATTTTAATCTCCATGATTATTATAGTAACTGTTAAAATCTTTTTATAAATTTTTCCTATCTTTAAATTATATGAGTCGATCAAATTCAGAAAATCATGCGTCTGCATTTGATGATACGCTTGAGGATATTGTGGAGCTGCTGGAAGAGAATACTCAGCATTTTATCTATCTAACAGGCGCAGCAGGCACAGGGAAAACAACATTGATTGAGCGTGTTAAGGATGAGTGCTTGTTAAAAAAAATGGTTGTAGCCCCAACTGGGGTTGCTGCATTAAATATTGGTGGCAGCACGATTAATTCAGCATTTAGGATTGGTTTTGATACCTTTCCAGCTATCCAAGAATCAAAAGATCCACGCTTTAAAAAATTATTAAAAAATCTAGAGTTACTGATTATTGATGAAATTTCCATGGTTCGAGCTCCCATGCTTGATGCTATTTCTGAAACCCTTCAAATACATCGTAATTCATCCAAGCCATTTGGAGGCATACATGTGCTTGCTTGCGGTGATTTGTTTCAGTTACCGCCCGTGGTAAAAGAGAATGAGGAAACGGCAATTTTTGAAAGATATGAATCGGTATATTTTTTTAGCGCAGATAATTTTCAAGCGATTGAGAGACCTTCATTTTTTGAGCTAGTTAGCTCTTTCAGGCAGCAGGATGACAAAGAATTTTATGATTTACTTAATAATGTTCGCCTTGGGCAAAACCTTGAGGAGTCTATTAAGACAATTAATCAGACTTGTCATAATCCAGAGTTTGATACTGAGTCATCACTCATTATTACCTCAAGAAAATATCGAGCAGAACAAATCAATGAAGCAATGTTGAATTTAATCGATGGTCCCGCAACTGCCGCAAAATCAAAAGAGCAAGGCGAGTTAAATGAAAATGATCTGCCTGCTCCAAGAGAACTCCGTGTTAAAGAGGATGCCAAAGTCATGTTTATTAAAAATGATCCTGATGGAAGATGGGTCAATGGAACAATTGGAGTGGTGATTGATTGCTCAGATAAAAATAAGAAAGTTATCAAGGTTAAAGTTGGGAAAGAAGTATTTAAGGTCAAAAGGGAAGAATGGAATAAAGTCAGATACGTCTATGATGAATTTAATGATGAGATGGAAGAAGAGGTTGTCTCATCTTTTAAGCAATTTCCTCTTAAATTAGGTTGGGCAGTTACCATTCACAAGGCTCAAGGTTTAACTCTTGAAAGTTGCTCTGTAGATTTAGGGGAAGGAGCTTTTGCTACAGGCCAAGCATACGTTGCATTGAGTCGCTGTAAAACTTTGGACTCATTGAATTTATACCGCGAGTTAAAAATTAGAGATGCTTTGGTTGATCCGGACATTAAGGATTTCCATGAAAAATTCTTTTAATTAATCTACTATAAATATATAACTTAATTTTAAAGGTTTCATATTGAATCAGGTTATTATTATCGGCGCAGGCCCGGCTGGTGCATACTTGAGTTTGATCTTATCTCAACGAAACATACCTGTAATTTTAATTGAAAGAAGAAAAAGTTTTGATAGGGAGTTTAGGGGTGAAATTTTAATGCCTTCAGGCCTTGAAGCTCTAAGATACCTAGGTATTGATGAAAAATTAGATCAAGTTTCTAGCCATTTGCCAGGTCACATGAAATTTTTCTTAAATAAAAAAAAGATTGTAGAAATAAATTTAAAAGAATTTCTGGGAGCACAACCTTTAAAAGCAATTTCACAAGTCGAGCTTCTTGAAACACTAGTGAGGGAATGTCAGCAGCATCCCTGTTTTAAATTTTATCGAGGTGCCTCGGTTAAGAGCTTAATTAAAAAAGATAACAGGGTTAGAGGCGTACATGTTCTTTTAGACAATGGAAGCAAGAAAGAGATTTATGCTGATTTAGTTATTGGAGCTGATGGGAGGAACTCAATTGTTCGCAGACAATGCGATCTAACTCCCTATGAATATAACACCCCAATGGATATTGTATGGTGCAAGCTCCCAAAACAAGAAGATTGGCATGGGGTTAGTGCTTATGCTGGCCAAGGCAACCTTCTTATTGCTTATCAAACATGGGATGATCAGTTGCAATTAGGTTGGGTGATTTTAAAAAATCAATTTAAAGATTTAAGGGAACAAGGCATTGATGCATGGGTAGAACTAATGGCTGATCATGTTGATCCAGTTTTTGGTCAACACTTAAGACAAAATAAATCTTCTATGTCAAATCAATTCTTCTTAAATAGCGTTTCAGATTGTGTTGAAAGATGGTCTGTTCCTGGTGCTATGGTTATAGGTGACGCAGCTCACACCATGTCTCCGGTTGGCGGTCAAGGGTTGAATATTGCTATGCGTGATGCGATTGTTTCCGCAAATTATCTAGTACCTATTTTCAAAAAAGATACTTTATACTTAAAAGATCTTGATGAGGCTATAAAGCAAATTGAAGTTGATAGAATGAAAGAGGTAAGGCCAATTCAATATAAACAATCAATACCGCCAAAAATTATTTTAAATCAAACGCTGTTGGGCAGCTTGGCTCGTAGGACTATTGCTTTATTAATTAAACTGCCTTTTGTTGCAAGAGTTGCAGGAAAAAACAATAATGATTTTCTTTATGGGAAAACAAAAATAGAACTTACTGTTTAATTTATATAAATATGGAAAATTTTATTAATGATCTTGCTGGGTTTGTATGGACTTGGAATGTTCCAATTTTAGTTGGATCTGGAATTTTTTTCTTAATTTATTCAAAGTTAACCCCATTTAAATATTTAAAACATGCTTTTGAATTGATTCTAGGCAAGCATTCCAAAAAAGATGATGTTGGTGAGGTCACCCATTTTCAAGCCTTAACAACAGCTTTATCTGGAACTATTGGGCTTGGTAATATTGCTGGTGTTGCAATTGCAATCCAGTTAGCAGGTCCAGGCGCAATTTTTTGGATGTGGCTTACAGCAATTGTCGGCATAGCAACAAAATTTTTTACTTGTACATTGTCTGTGATGTATCGCGATGTAGGTGAGGATGGAACAGTTCGAGGCGGACCTATGTATGTTATTAAAAATGCACTTCCTGCTTCAATGATGCCTTTGGCATATTTTTTTGCAGCTGCTGGATTGATTGGAGCTTTGCCAGGCTTTCAAAGCAATCAATTAGTTCAAATAATGGGCGATCTTCAAATGTTCCAGTTTGAGAACTTTAATTTAATAGCTGGAGTGATTTTGGCTGGAGTTACAGGTGCAATTATTCTTGGCGGATTAATTAGGATTGCTAAAGTCTCTGAATGGCTTGTTCCACTAATGAGTATTTTATATTTCGGTTCAGTATCAATTGCATTAATACTAAATTTTGATTCTATTATTCCAGCATTCCAAATTATTATTGAGGATGCTTTTACCGGCTCCGCTGTTGCTGGAGGAAGTGTTATAGCAGTAATAATCATGGGAGTGCGTAGAGGAGCCCATTCAAATGAGGCTGGCATAGGAACTGAAACACTTGTTCATGGTTCTGCTAAGACATCTGATCCAGTCAAGCAAGGTCTCGTTGCTATGCTTGGCCCTATTTTTGACACATTGATAATGTGTACCTCTACAGCATTACTAATTATTATTTCAGGCGTATGGCTTGCTTCAGATTCAACTGGCGTAACTTTGACTGCAGAAGCTTTTAGCGCTCTTCTTGGTCCTTTAGGTTATGCAGTCTTATTTGTATGCGTTGTTAGCTTTGGAGCCAGCACAATTTTTACTTATTCATTTTATGGATCAGCTTGCTCGCAATTCTTGTTTGGTGAAAAAGGAGTAAAAGTTTATCAGTGGGTAATTATATTATTTGTAGTTGTTTTTGCTGTTATACCAATTGAGGCAGCAATTAATATTATTGATATATCTTTTGCTCTGATGGCTATACCTACATTAATTTCATCTGTTTGGCTAGCACCAAAAGTAATTGTTAAGGCCAGAGAGTATTTTGCTTCGTTAGAAGAATCGCCTTTAAATATCTAATTTAAGTATCTCTAAGGATTTCTCTGGCTGCATTTTTTCCAGGAAGACCTGTCACACCACCACCAGGATGAGTTCCTGAGCCACACATATACAATGATTTTAGTGGCCCTCTGTAATTTCCATAATTCATTAACGGTCTTGCAGCCCACATTTGATCGAGAGACATTTGCCCATGCATAATATCTCCGCCAATTAATCCAAATTTTTCCTCTAAGTCTAATGGTGACAAAATCATCATTCCCAAAATAGACTCTCTAAAATTGGGTGCATGCTTTGTTACGGTTTCAATAATGGTGTCTGCAGCAGCCAATCGATGATCATGCCAAGAACTTCCATCTGGTAAAGCTGGAGAAAATTGCTGGCAGAATAAAGATGCAACATGTTTACCCTCTGGTGCCAAAGTATCATCCATGGTTGAGGGAATTAACATTTCTACAATTGGTGCAGAAGACCAGCCGTGAGACTTAGCATCTATATAAGCTTTGTCCATGTAATCGAGGGTAGGAGCTATCACAATACCACTTTGATGATGTTCAGCTATTTCTTTACCAGGTAGAGCAGAAAAATCTGGCAATTCAGAAAGAGCAACATTCATCCTAAAAGTTCCAGACCCACACTTATAGCCATCCATGCTGCGATTAAATTCCGGATCTAGATCATTATCAGAGATTAATTTCTTATAAAGCAGTTTTGGGTTGAGATTAGAGATTATTTTTTTAGCTTTTCTAGAGCTTCCATCATCTAATTGAATTCCAATAGCGGTACCATCCTCAACAATCACTTTATTAACAGATGTATCTGTAAAAATCTCAACCCCCTTATCCTTGCATGCTTTTTCCATAGCTTGAGTTATTGCACCCATGCCACCAATAGCATGGCCCCAGGCACCTTTTTCCCCATCAACCTCGCCAAACACATGATGAAGTAATACATAGGCTGAACCTGGCGTGTCTGGGCTAGCAAAATTTCCAACTATTGAATCAAAACCAAAAGCAGCTTTTATATGCTCATTTTCAAACCATGAATCAAGAAATGATCTCGCGCTTTTTGTAAAAAGATTATAAACATCTCTGTGCACTTGATTACCTTTGGTTGCTATTGGCCAAAGCTGCAATGCAGCGTTTAATGCAGCCCGAATACCTTGTTTTGGATTTGGAGGTGTTTTTATAGAAAGATCTCTTAGGACATCAGCAACTGCTTCAATTCGGTCATAATATTCGGGCAATCGCGCGGCATCTTTTTCAGAGAATTTTTTAAATTCTTCCTGTGTTCTTTCTAATCCGCCGCCTAGTTTTAAATAGGTTTTATTGTCTATGGGTAGAAAATTTGAAATAGGGCGTTTTACAACCTCTAAACCATATTCCTTGAGTTTCATATCTTTAATAATTTCTGGATTCAATAAACTAACTGTGTAACTTGCAACTGAGTTTCTAAATCCTGGATGAAACTCCTCAGTGACTGCTGCACCTCCTACAATTGATCTTCTTTCATAGACATTTACTTTTAAGCCCTTTGTCGCCAAATAATAGGCGCATACTAAGCCGTTATGTCCACCGCCGATAATGATTGCGTCTATTGAATTTTGAGAATGAGGCATGGATTTATTATACCTTTCTATGAAAATTACATATAAATAATGTATATTTAATTGATGAGTGAATGTTTTCTATTTGAGGTAAAAATATAATGATAATAAAATTTAAATCAGCTTTATTAGCTGTACCTTTTTTATTTATGATTTCATGTTCTAATTCTGATGAGGTACAGGAATCTAAAATTGCTTGGGATGCAACAAATTACAGTATGTACAACGAATTTATGCAGTGTACAGCTGGAGAAGAATATAGCCAGGCATCACTTGATAGCATGATTGATTCATGGAGAGGGCTTGGATTATCTGAATCTTTGCTAGGTGGATGGGGTTATGTATCAGTATCTCCAAATGAAAGTTCCTTTAATAATTACTGGGAATTAAGCTGGTCTTCAAAAGAAGAGGCTGATGCAGCTTGGGAGGAATGGGTCAAAAATGAAGATGCTATAGCGTGGAGCGAGCAATCATCGTCAATACTACAATGCGATGGTGAGAACAGAGATGGGTATGAGTTTACTTTTCCATATGATCCATATGCTTTTGGTGAATCTCCTGAAGATGGCTCTTTTGCAGCGGCATTTAGCCCATGCACATTAAACGAAGGCATGGGTCAGGACGATTTAAATAAGGCAATCATTGGCTACAATGCTTGGTTAGATGGAATTGATCAATCACAAGTAAATGGTTTTTATGCATATGGAATTTATGTTCCTGGGGATAAGACTGCAGAAGAGGATTTTTGGTTTGGGAACTTTCATGAAAATCTTGAAACTATGAATGAGGGTAACGAGCTTTGGGAAGCTACAGGCGGAGATGCGAAAGCTGCATTAGAATCAGTTAGTACATGTGGAGTGCCTGAGATTTCAAATGGTCAAGTATTTCTTGATCCATCTAAGTCAGATTTTTCTTAGTTTTTATATTGCAAAAAGAGCTGCTAATGCAGCTCTTTTTTATGGGGATATAGGTTTTAAATTTTTAAAAATTTCAATTTCTTCAAATTGTTCAAGCATGCTTTGTGAAATAGAAACCAATGATTGGTGCTGGCCATTTGAATCCATCTTTTCCTCTAGAATACAACCGGAATCAAATAGCTTTGAACGAACTGACGCTTGAATAGGGGAGAATTGAACCCATCCATATAATAGACTTCCAAACAGACTCTCAGAAACCACATTTTTTAGATCCTCAAGGCCCTCGCCAGTCTCACTTGATATTTTGATTTCAGGATGCAAATTATTTGCAGGCCATATATCCTCACTTTCAATTAAATCAATTTTATTTAACGCCCTAATTTGAGGCATAGAGGTAACCCCTAATTCATCGAGTATAAAATCCACTTCTTTAATCTTATAATCCCTGTTTGAATCTGCAGCATCAATAACATGTATTAAAAGATCAGCAGACGCTAAATCATCTAGCGTGGCTTTGAAGGACTCAACTAATTTGGTTGGAAGATTAGATATAAATCCAACAGTGTCAGAAAAGAGAACTGTTTCGAGTGTTTTGAATTTAAAATTTGCACGCCTTGTGGTCGTATCCAATGTTGCAAATAATTTATCTTCAGCTTCAAGACCGCCCTTTGTTAATAAGTTAAATAGTGAGGTTTTGCCAGCATTTGTATAACCAACCAAAGCCACTAATTTATTACTACCTTTTTTTCTAGAGTATCTGTTTAAATTCTTTTGATTATGCTGTCTATCTAATTTTTTTTTGAGTTGTTTAATTCGGTTACCGATTAATCTTCTGTCAGTTTCAAGCTGAGTTTCACCCGGGCCTCTTAATCCAATTCCGCCTTTCTGCCTTTCAAGATGACTCCATCCTCTGACCAATCGAGTTGATAGAAAACTTAGCTGAGCAAGCTCAACTTGCAATTTTCCAATATCACTTTGAGCTCTAGCTGCAAAAATATCCAAGATCAGACCTGTTCTGTCGAGCACTCGTGCGGATAATAGCTTTTCTAAATTTCTTTCTTGTGAAGGAGAGAGCTCACAATCTAAAACAACCAACTTAATATTCTCAGACTCAACGATATTCTTTAGCTCATCAGCTTTTCCCTTAGTAAGAAAATGGCTAGCAGCTACAAAGCTTTGTTTTGAAAAAATATGATGCTCAACTTTTAATCCAGAGGACTTAGCGAGCTCAATAAATTCACTTGAGTTAAATTGCTCGAGGTTATTTTGATTAGATCTTAATAAATCAACTGAAACAATTATTGCTCTTAGATCGTCTGGCGGAGAAGTTTTTTCCAAATTTTAAGAAATTAAATTATCGTTTGAAGACTTTTATTGTACGAAATATCAAGGTAAAAACATAATTTTTGATTTGCAAATTTGCTTCTATTTCTCCACAATCCTTTCTTTTAATTATCAAAATAAAATATGAAGGATTTATTTCCATATGTAGGCAAGACAATAACAGTCACGAAAGACATGTGTGATTTTAATGGACACATGAATGTCAATTTTATTAAAGAGGTTTTTGAACAAGCATGGGAATTTGCCAATGAGGAGTTTGGTTTCAATGAAGAGTATTTAAAAAGAGGTTTTTCTAGTTTTACTCTAGAAGATAACTACAGATTTCAAAAAGAATTCCTTCTGGGAGATAAAATCTTTCCTGCATTTAGATTATTTAATGTGAACGAGAAGCTTTACCATATGATAGGAGTCTTGTTTGATAAGGATGGGGTGATTTCAGCCATGTATGAAACAGTCGAGGGCCATATCGATATGAAGCAAAGAAAAATTGCTCCAATGGATCCAGAAAGACTTGCTAAAGTTGTGGCAATCAAGAAAGCCCAAGATCTAACTGGCCCGGTTCCGTATGATATAAGGCTAAAGATTAGAGATTTATAAATCATCATAAGGAGATTTTATTCTAATAGTCACTGGGTCTATGAAAGATGACGAAGGAAAATTAGTGAAGCTTTGGGTAGATTAGGGCTGATTTAATACCGCATCAGCAACAAAAGCATTATCTTTTCTTTCTTGTCCAAATGTAGATACAGGCCCATGACCAGAAATAAACAAAATCTCCTCTCCAAGAGGCCAAAGCTTTTTAGTTATTGAATCTAATAAATCTTGATGGTTGCCTCTAGGTAAATCAGTTCTTCCAATTGATCCGCGAAATAAAACATCGCCAACAGCAGCTAGCTTTGATTCAGGATGATAAAAAACGATATGTCCCGGTGTGTGTCCTGGACAAAAAATCACTTTGAGTGTTTCATGACCAAGCTGTACTTCATCTCCATCATCAAGCCACCTATCTGGAGTGCAGTTCTGTGCTTGCATACCAAACATCTTTCCTTGAGATTCAAGTGATTCAAGTAAAAACAAATCTTCTCGATGCGGACCTTCAATTTCCAGAGAAAGGATCTTTGCAAGTTCATTGGCTGCACCGGCATGATCAGCATGACCGTGAGTGAGGAAAATCTTTTCTGGAATTAAGTCATTATCTTTTGCTGCTCCTAAAAGAATATTTATATCACCGCCAGGATCAATGAACGCGCATTTTTTTGACTCTTCACAATATAAAATAGGGGCATTCTGCTGGAATGGCGTGACCGGATGAATTAATGCTTTGATAAGTGACATGTGCCTATTTTATAGAATTTATCCCTAAGAATGGATACTTTTGCAGTTTTCATGATAGTTCGTAATGAATAATTATGTATAAATAAATTGAATGATAGAATTAATAATGAAAACATAAGTAGTAGAGGATATTTTTTACATACTGTTAATGTTAAAAAAATAAAAACATGGGGGTTAATTATGAAGATTAAATCTTTGAGTTACATTGTGATTGATTCAACAGACATTAGTCTCTGGGAAACATATGCCCGAGACGTTGTTGGATTAATGAAAAATGAAGAAAAAAGTGATGAGAAAAATTTATTTCTTCGAATGGATGAGAGTCCTTTTAGATTTCACGTGCAAAAAAGCGATGTTGATAGATATAACTTAGGTGGTTTTGAGCTTAGTAGTAAAGAAGACTTTGATGGCGCCAAAAAAGAACTAACTGATTTAGGTATAGAATTTACGATTGAGAATGATGAGGTGGCTAAACTTAGATGTGTAGAGGAATTAATTAGATTCAATGATCCTGCTGGAAACTCCCTTGAGCTCTTTCATGGAAGATCGGTTGATCAAGGTGAATTTAAATCATCTCAAGAAATATCCGCTTTTGTAACTCACGGTTTAGGTTTAGGTCATATTGTTTTTGGAACTTTAGAGGTAGAAGCTGCACATACATTTTACAAGGATGTTTTAGGCTTTGGAGATTCAGATATTATGCGAATGAGATTTTCGCCTGATCCAAATGATCCAGAATCCGTTTTGTACTTTATGCATTGTGATAATCCTAGGCATCATACTGTTGCAATGATGCAAGCTCCGACACCACCATCAGGTCTTGTGCATGCTATGGTTGAAGTAGAAACAGCAGAACAGGTCGTTGATGCTTTAGATAGGGCTGTTGCAAACAATGTACATATTTCTTCAACTCTTGGGCGACACATGAATGACAAAATGTTCTCTTTTTATATGCAAACTCCAGCTGGGTTTATGCTTGAGTTTGGGTATGATGGCATTCAACCCGATTGGGATACTTTTGAAACCACTAACTCTGCAGCTCCAAGCTACTGGGGGCATGAATTCAATATGCCTGAGGCATGATTTATGGATAAAGTGCTTAATCATAAAGATGTATTAGAGCAGCTAACAAGCGATATGATCATTGGCGTAGGTGGATGGGGTGCTAGAAGAAAGCCAATGTCTTTGATTAGAGCAATATGTCAATCAGATCTTAAAGATCTAACAATTGTAAGCTATGGTGGTCCGGATGTAGGTTTGCTTTGTGCGCATAAAAAAGTAAAAAAATTAATCTTTGGTTTTGTCTCTTTAGATTTGATTCCTCTGGAAGCTCATTTTCGTCAAGCTCGTCAGAATCAAGAAATCGAAGTAATGGAGTTAGATGAAGGGATGTTGCAGTGGGGATTGCGAGCAGCTGCTATGAACTTACCTTTTTTACCAACCAGAATTGGTTTAGGAACAGATGTTTTGGCACATAGCCCAGAATTAAAATTAGTTACATCACCTTATTCAGATGCTGAAACTCTTGTTGCTATGCCTGCGCTTAATTTGGATGTTGCATTGCTTCACGTTAATAAATCTGATGAAAAAGGGAATACTCAAATTATAGGTCCTGACCCATTTTTTGATGATCTCTTTGCCCGTGCAGCCACTAAGACTTTCGTATCATCTGAAGAAGTTTTATCCACTCAAGAATTGGGGGGTAAGGAAGGAGCTATTTATAATAGATTTGAGAGAAGTCTTGTATCTGGAGTGGTTCATTCGCCATGTGGAGCTCATCCAACATCATGCGCACCAAATTATGGATTTGATATGAAGCATCTAAAAGAATATTCAGATTCAGTTAAATCCTTTGAAGATTACAGCTTAAAATATATGAATAAAACTCATGAAGAATATGTAGACTCTGTTGGGGGGTCTGCAGCAATAGAAAATATACCTTTACCACAATTTTAAGATGTCGAACTCAATTTCATTAGCAGAGATATGTATAAGCGCCGCTTCGAAGACATGGAAAGGTGATGGAGAAATTCTTGCAACAGGCATTGGTTTAATTCCAAGAATCGCTGCAGGCTTAGCAAAGCTAACTCACAATCCTGACTTAATGATGACTGACGGTGAAACCTATTTAATTTCAGAGCCAGCACCCATGGGAAAGAGAGACGCTTCTTCCGATCAGGTTGAGGGATATATGAGTTACAGCCGTGTCTTTGAGAATCTGTGGGGAGGCAAGAGACACGCCATGGTAACCCCAACACAAATAGATTCTTTTGGACAAACTAATATTAGCGCGATAGGTGACTATGATTCTCCTAAAGTTCAACTTTTGGGTGTTAGGGGCTTTCCTGGGAACTCGATTAATCATAAAAACTCTATTTTTATTCCGAATCATTCTATGAAAACTTTTGTTCAAGGGGAGGTTGATATGGTCTCAAGCATGGGTTACAAGAGCCAAGAGCTATCTAATGGTAATTTTGAGATTAAACTAGTGGTAACAAATCTAGGTGTTTTTGATTTTAATGCGGTAAATAATAAACTGCAGTTACTCAGTCTACATCCGGGTGTAAGTGTTGATGATGTTATTTCAAATACTGGCTTTGATGTAATCATTAAATCAGAAGAGGCTACACCATTGCCTTCTGATAAGGAGCTTGTTCTTATTCGAGAAGTTCTTGACCCTCAAGGTATTCGCAACTCAATTTTTGGAGAATAAAGATATGGCTAGAAGCAAACCAACAATTACTTATAAAAAGAAAGATGAAATAGCGGTTATTTCTATGAACAGGCCTGAGTACAACAATGCACAAAATGGCAAGATGACATATGACCTAGATAAAGCTTTTAAAAGAGCAATCGACGATGATGGAATTAAGGTTATTGTTTTAAAAGGAAATGGAAAGCATTTTTCAGCAGGCCATGATATTGGAACGCCCGGAAGAGATGTTGATGTTGAATATGATAGAAAATCTATGTGGTATGACCATACAAATAAGCCTGGCGGCGAGTTTTGGTATGTGAGAGAGCAAGAAGTTTACTTGAACATGTGCAGACGTTGGCGAGATATGCCAAAACCAACAATTGCTATGGTGCATGGAGCTTGTGTTGCAGGTGGATGTATGTTGGCTTGGGTGTGTGATCTCATTGTTGCTTCGGAGAATGCTTTCTTTGCCGATCCTGTTGTCCGCATGGGAATTCCAGGTGTTGAGTATTTTGCTCATCCATATGAGTTAAATCCCAGAATTGCAAAAGAATTTTTATTTCTAGGAGAGCGAATGTCCTCTTCCAGAGCCTATGAAATGGGCATGGTCAACAAGGTTGTACCCATGGAGAACCTTGAATCAACTGTTATGGATATGGCAAAAAAAATATCTGCTATGCCAAGACTAGGATTAACCTTAACCAAACAAGCCATCAATCATGTAGAAGACCTACAAGGTAAAAGAAATGGAATGGAAGCTGCATTTGCTTGGCATCATTTTTCTCATGCGCACAATGACCTAACTACTGGTAATGTTTTATCAGGATTTGATGCAAAAAAAATGGCTAAATCTCAACGCACTAAGTCTAAGAAAACTCCTGCAAAAAAATCAGGAGTAAAAAAACCTGCTCTAAAAAAGAAAAAAAAATAAAAGAGATAGATTATTAATAAATTAACTGACATTTTGGGTTGTGATTACCCCATCATTCAAACCGCAATGGGTTGGGTTGCTTTACCTGAGCTAGTGGCCGCTACTTCAAATGCAGGCGCTTTTGGTTTCTTGGCATTAGCAACGGCTGGGCCAAAAGAAGCAATTGAGATGATAGATCAAACCTTGAGCTTAACTGAGAAACCTTTTGGCATAAATTTTCATATGTTCCAACCAGGAGCCGATGAGATTGTACAAGCGGTCTTGGATAGAAAGATTAAAGCTGTAAGTTATTCAAGATCTCCAACCCCAGATTACATTAAAGCTTTTAAGCAACAAGGAATTGTTTGCATGCCTACAGTGGGCGCGCTCAAACATGCGATTAAAGCTGAGCAGCTTGGCGCCGATGCACTTGTTATTCAAGGCTCAGAAGGAGGGGGTCATACCGGATCAACGCCCACAACCTTATTGCTTAGTTCTGTCCTTGAGAATGTAGATATTCCGGTGGTCGCTGCAGGAGGATTTCGAGATGGATCTGGTTTAGCGGCATCTCTTGCATGGGGCGCATGCGGTATCGCAATGGGCACTCGCTTTATGATGACTCAAGAGAGTCCTGTACCTAACAAAACTAAAGAGGCTTATCTTTCAGCAGAGGTTGAAGAAATCAAAATAACCAAAAAATTTGATGGTTTATCTCACCGTCTAATTTTTAATAAGTACATACAAAAAATAGATCGCTCAAATCCTATATCCTTATTTATTATGTCGGTAACTTCAGCATGGAAATACAAACAAATTACTAAAGCTTCTTTTGGGGATCTTTTAAAATCTTTTTTTGCAATGCTGAAGGGAGATGATTTAACTATTTCACAATCAATTATGTCTGCTAATAGCCCTGCAATTATTCAAAAAGCAATGGTAGAGGGGTCTCCTCATGAGGGCGCCATGCCATCAGGTCAAGTGGCTGGAATCATCACCAATCTTCCTTCATGTAAAGAGCTGATTGATCAAATCATGAATGAATTTGGCCTTGCAGCAGATAATTTTAAAAAGATTGAGGGGAAATCATGAGTATTGACACTTCTATTAATGAGGGTATTGCTGAAATTATTTTAGATTGCCCTCCTGTAAACGCTTTAACTTCAACAGAATGGCTAGATTTAGCAATAAATATTGATAATCTTGCTAACAACAATGATGTAAGGGTTATAGTTATATCGGCTCAAGGCAAAGGTTTTTGTGCTGGCGCTGATATTAAAGAACTGCAAGAAGACCCAACTAAAATCACTGATGTTAATGATGGTTGCTGGAAAACTGCAAGAGCGATTCATGTTTCAAATGTTCCTGTAATATCAGCTTGTCATGGGTTCATACTCGGTGGCGGTATTTTGCTAGCAGGAGCTTCTGATATTGTCCTTACAACAGAAGATTCCTATTTTGGTTTGCCTGAAATTGATAGGGGCGCCTTAGGTGGAGGAGCGCATTTAAGTCGGCTTTTTCCATTACAGGCAGTTCGAAAAATGATGTTCACCGGCAAACCTATTTCTGCTCAACGAGCATATGAATATGGCTCCATTGAGTCGCTGCATCCAGATTTAGACTCTGTTCGCAAAGCTGCATTAGTTATTGCTCATGACATAGCTTCTAAGAGCCCCATAGCAATTAACTTGGCTAAAAAGGCCTTGAATGAAATTGAGCATGGTAATGTTGATGAGCATTATAAGTCTGAGCAAAATTTTACTTTAGAGCTATATAAATCTAAAGATTCTCAAGAAGCTCGAGATGCATTCGTAGAAAAAAGAGATGCAGATTTCAAAGATGAAGATTAAGTTTACCGAAGAACAAAACACCTTCAGAGAAGAAGTGCGATCTTGGTTAGAGAAGCATGTTCCACAAAAACCACTTTTATCATTAGATACAAAGGAGGGCTTTGAGCAACATAGAGAGTGGGAGAAAACATTGAATCAAGGAAATTGGTCAATGGTTACATGGCCAAAAGAGTACGGAGGCAGAGGCCTAGATTTAATTCAGTGGCTAATCTTTGAGGAAGAGTATTATCGAGCTGAAGCTCCAACGAGAGTAAATCAAAATGGAGTGTTTTTACTTGGTCCAACTTTGATGGAATTTGGGACTCATGAGCAGAAATCTAAATTCTTAAATGCTATGGCTACAGGAGATCACATATGGGCTCAAGGCTGGTCAGAGCCAGGCGCAGGAAGTGACATGGCTGCTATTAGGACAACGGCAGTGTTAGATGGAGATCATTATAAAATTAATGGGCAAAAAACTTGGTCCTCAAGAGCAGCATATGCTGATTGGACCTTTGGTTTGTTTAGAACCGATTTAGATTCTGAAAGACATAGAGGATTATCTTTCATTTTAGTTCCATTAGATCTTCCTGGTATTACTGTTAGACCCATACCTCAGCTAGATGGCGAACCAGGCTTTGCTGAAATATATTTTGACGATGTGGAAGTTCCTGTAGAAAATCTTCTTGGTGGTGATGGGGACGGATGGAAAATTGCAATGGCAACAGCAGGGTTTGAGAGAGGTCTTATGTTAAGAAGTCCAGCTCGCTTTCAGCAAACAGCTGCAAAATTAATGGAGCTTTATCTTGCAAAACAAGATCATTGTTCCCCAATCATTCAAGCCAAGATTGTTGAGGCATGGGCTCAATCGGAGTCTTATGCATTAAGCATTTACCATACTGCATCAAAAATGCTTGCAGGAGACTCTATAGGCTCAGAATCAAGTTTAGGTAAGGTTTTTTGGTCTGAACTTGATCATATGATGCATCAAACAGCATTGAAAATTTTGGGAGCAAGCGCAGAACTTTCTCAAGAATCTCAAGATGATGCAGCAAAATGGATTAAAGGTTTTATGTTTTCTTATGCTGGACCCATTTATGCTGGCACAAATGAAATTCAAAAAAATATTATTGCAGAGAGGTTATTAGGGCTTCCTAAATAAAAGATGAACTTTATTTTTACAGAAGACCAAATGCAATTTAAGGATGCCATTAAGTCCTTTTTAACAGATGAATGCACTCCGAAATCCATAAGAGAGGGTTGGGATGCAAAGAAATCTTTCAATCTAGATAGATGGCAAAGTTTGTTTGAGCTGGGTGTTTTAAATTCCAATCTGCCCGAAGATAAAGATGGATTGGGTATGAATCAAGTAACGCTAGCATTGATGGTTGAAGAGATAGGTTATGCTGGTCTACCAGAACCAGCTGCCGAGCAAACTTTTCTAGTAAATGATTTAATTTCCATTCTGCCCAAAAATATAAGCAAAGTCATTGAAGATAGTTTTGATGCTGGGGCTAAATTTATATCACTCGCTCATCCATCGGCTCCAAACCCACTATTCTTAAATGAATCAGCTGGACTTATTTTATTTGATGATTCTGAATGTAAATTCATCACAAAAGACGATATGGATTTTGAAATGATTCCATCCAATGATCCATCCAGGGAGATTTACAAGATAAATTCAATCAAGAATGCAATATCTTCAACTGAAAATTTTCAAGAATTAAATTCTGCAGTTTCTGCAAGAGGAGCATTGATGACAGCAGCTTTATTGATTGGATTAGCACAAAAGATGATAGATTTAAGTTCGGCCTACGCTTTAGACAGAACTCAGTTTGGTAAGCCCATTGGGTCATTTCAAGCTGTTAAACATATGTTAGCTGATGTAGCAGTTAGAATTGAGTTTGCAAAGCCTGCAGTTTACAGAGCAGCTTACTCTTTATCTGAAAATAACCCTAAATCTGCTTTGCATTGTGCTCATGCAAAACTCATGTCTGCTCAAGCTGCTGAATTAGCATGTAAAAATAGTATTCAGGTTCATGGAGCAATGGGTTATACCTGGGAGATGGATCTTCATATATATATGAGAAAAGCTTGGTCGATGATGGCTTGTTGGGGCAATGAAGATAAGCAACAAGATATAATTTTTAAGACACTTTCTTCATCAAGTGAAGAGCTTGGTGTTTTGTATACTTTTTAAGGAGATATTCAATATGCAAGATGCATTTATAGTTAGCGCACTAAGAACTCCTATAGGCAAGAAAAAAGGTACTTTATCTAATATGCACCCAGCAGATTTAGGGGCCATTGTTCTCTCTGCTACCTTTGATCAAATAGATCTTGATCCAGGCTTGGTGGAGGATGTAATTTTTGGTTGTGTTGACACGATTGGACCTCAAGCAGGTGATATTGCAAGAACTTGTTGGTTAGCTGCCGGTTTGCCCGAGCATGCCCCAGGTACAACCGTTGATCGTCAATGTGGTTCGTCACAACAAGCTGTTCATTTTGCCGTCCAAGCCATCATGTCAGGTACCTCGGATGTGGTGATTGCCGGAGGTGTTCAAAATATGAATTTGATTCCTATATCTTCCGCAATGATAGCTGGGCAAGCATTAGGTTTTGAAGACCCATTCTCTGGCTCAACTGGCTGGGTTAATCGTTATGGAAACAAAGAAGTCAGTCAGTTTAATTCTGCTCAGATGATTGCAGAAAAATGGGAAATTTCTAGGTTGGAGATGGAGAACTTTGCATACCAAAGCCATCAAAAAGCTATGAATGCTATTGAAAAAGGTTTGTTTAAAGATGAAATTGTATCGGTTGGAGATTTTAGTATTGATGAAACTCCAAGAGCAGAAACCTCATTAGAAAAAATGGCTTCTTTGAACCCTTTAATTGATGGGCATGATATTACAGCGGCAATTTCTTCGCAGAATGCAGATGCATCTTCAGCGATTTTAATAGTCTCAGAAAAAATTCTTAAAGAGCATAACCTAAATCCTTTAGCTCGAATAGCACACATTAGCGTAAGAGCAGATGATCCGATTTGGATGCTTACAGCACCAATGCCTGCAACTGAGTATGCGGTTAAAAAATCAGGTATAAAATTAAATGATATTGGTTTAGTTGAGATAAATGAAGCTTTTGCATCCGTTCCAATGGCTTGGCAGAAAGAAATGGAATATCCGATGAATCAAATTAATGTTAATGGTGGAGCCATTGCTCTAGGGCACCCTCTTGGAGCAACTGGCGCAAGATTGATGACCACTATGGTCCATAATATGAAAAGAGATAATATTAAATATGGCTTGCAAACGATGTGCGAGGGTGGAGGTCAGGCAAACGTAACAATTTTAGAGAATTGCTCATGAAAAATTTAATGAATCCAAAATATCCCGAAGGAAGAAATCTTTTTACAGATAAGAACATCTTGATAACTGCTGCAGCGGGTTCTGGGATTGGCTTTTCAAGTGCGAAGCGATTTCTTGAAGAAGGTGCGAATATTTTTATTTCTGATGTTCATCAAGGCAGATTAGATAAAGCAATTGAAAGTTTGCGCAAACTTGATATGGGTCAGGTAAATGGTTGTCTTTGTAATGTCACGAATGATGAAGAAATAGATGTAATGTTCAAAGAGGCTATTACCCGCTACTCACATTTAGATGGTGTGATTAATAATGCAGGACTTGGCGGAGAGTCTTTGCTAGAAAATATGAGTAATGATGCATGGGACTTAGTGATGGACATTACCCTTAATGGCACTATGAAAATTATGAGAGCTGCCATTCCGATACTGAAAGATAGTCAGGGCGTAATTGTCAACAATGCATCTGTATTGGGTTGGAGAGCGCAAGCAGGTCAATCTCATTACGCAGCTGCAAAGGCTGGAGTGATGGCTTTAACAAGGTGTGTTGCATTAGAGACAGTTGAGCATGGAATCAGAATTAATGCAGTAGCACCCAGTCTTGCTATGAACCCCCCACTTATCAAAAACCAGCTCAGATGAATTGATAGCTGAGCTAGAATCAAAAGAGGCCTTTGGCAGAGGTGCCGAGCCTTGGGAAATTGCAAATATTATATTATTTCTTGCCTCAGATCTTTCTTCGTACATGACCGGGGAGATTATCTCAGCATCATCTCAAAGAGCATAGATGGAAAAACTAGCCTATCAACTTTGGAAAAAAGATGATGATAGCTTAGAAACTTTTAAAGAAACACTTCTTAACAATCTATCTAATGATATCGGTAAGATGGTTTCAGAATTACAAATTAATATAGCTGATGCTGATGTTGAACCAGCAAATGATCTAGCCCAATCAAATTATTCACCTTCACCAAATGCGGTCATATTCATTAAGGTTAAGAGTTATTTTTTTACTGATAACCTTGAAAGCTGCTTAAAGAAAGTTTCAAAGAAAATTCAAGGCTTCGTTGTAAGTGAGTCAATCATTTTAGACAATGAAGAAAAAAGCCCCTTAGGTTTGAGAGCGGAGGGATTCTCACAGATTGTTTTTTTAGAGAAACCTAAAAAAATATCATCATTTGATTGGTTTGATCATTGGACAAATTACCACACAAAGATTGCCATACAAACCCAATCCAATTTCATTTATGTACAAAATACTGTCGTGCGTCCTTTGCAGAAAGGGTCTCCCTCCTTCATTGCAATTGTTGAAGAATGTTTTCCATCAGAGGCTATGACAAATCCAGAAGTTTTTTACGATGCTGAGAATAACCCTGGGCTTCTTGCCAAACATGCTCAAATCATGATGGATAGTTGTGAGAAATTTATAGACTTTAAAAAGATAGAGGTAATGCCTACAAGTAGGTATAGAATAATTTAGGTAAACAAAGAATCTAAAAGAGAGGAAATTATGAATGATATGAAAGTTGCATTAGTTACTGGGGCTGCAAGTGGTATGGGTAGAATTTCTTCTAAAAGATTGGCTGCTGAAGGTGTTCATGTTGCAGCTGTAGATGTAAATGAAGAGGGCTTAAATGAACTAAAGCAAGAATCAAATAACATCTCTATTTTTCCTTGTGATTTGTCTGATTCGAGTGCAGTTAAGAGTATGGTGCAACAAGTTCAATCAGAGGTGGGTTCAATTGATAGAGTTACAAATGCAGGAGCGATTATGCCATTTGGAAGAATTGCAGATTTGTCTGCTGAATCTATTAATCAATTGATGCGCATTAACTATGAGGGGACTGTGAACATTGTTGCCAGCGTTTTACCTCAGATGATAGAAAAAGATTCTGGACAAATTATCCTATTTGGATCTATTGCTGGCACCTGTCCAGTGGAACACATGTCTGCATACAGCGCTTCAAAAGCAGCAGTAAATATGTATGGAGAAATTTTAGCCAAGGAGCTTGAAGACACAAACATAAGAGTAATGTTGGTATGCCCAGCTATCACTGATACTCCTTTGATGAGATTTGTTAATGAAACTGATGCTCCTGAATCTATTAAGAAATCTCTTATGGGAGGTAAATTAAATAACCCTGAAGATGTGGTGAGCGCCATCGAAAGAGATATTTTAACTAATAAGGTGATTTGTTATCCGACCCCTGATGCATTGTATGCCACAAGAATTAGAAGGTTTTTCCCAAATTATTGGTGGAAATTACTTCAAAAGAATTCATAATAATTAGATCATGCAATATATTGAAACATTAGGCCCAGATAATAGAGACCTTTCTATGTTTCCAGGAGAGTATGGACTTCCTTATTTAGGCAAAACCATTGAAATTGTTAAGGACACCCTTGGCTATTGTAATTACCACTATGAAAAATAAGGCCCTATTTCTCGTTTAGACATGGTTCGCAATCAAAGAGTATTGATGTGCCTTGGACCTGAATTTAATGAAGCAGCCTTATTTGATCCAAAAGGGAATTTCAGTGCTGCTGGCGGATATGGCAGCTCCTTGGGTACTTTATATCCAGAAGGTATGTTAGTTCGCGATGATAAAAAACATAAAAGAACGCGCAGAGCCTCTCAACCAGCTTTTAAAAATGATGCATTAAAATCATATGTCGAGATGATGAATCCGATTCAAGAAAGGCGGATTCAAGATCTTCCTGTTAATGAGGAGTTTATTTTTTACGATAACATCCAAAAAACATTGATGGATGTTGCTGCAAAAGTCTTTTTAGGTTTGGATGAACGAAGTCCTGAGGCCCAAAAACTCAATGATACTTTTGAAAGAATCAATAAAGGGTTAATTACTCCCTTTCCCTATGATCTTCCATTTACAACTTTTAGAAGATCGTTGGCTGCCAGGCAAGAGCTTAGAGACTTTTTAACGTCAAATATTCCTCTGAGAAGAGGTACTGATAAAAAGGATATGTTTTCAAGATACTGTAACGCTCAAGATGAAGATGGTGAATACCTCGAAGATGTTGATATAGACGGCCACATTGCATTTTTATTATTTGCAGCATTTGATACCACTACAAGTGCTTTAACTAATATTCTCTATTACTTAGGAAAGAATCCTGAATGGCAAGAGAAAGTCCGAAATGAATTATTTGAAGTTAAAAATGAGATGCCAACTTTTGACGATATGGCTGAAATGACCTTAACAGAATATGTATTTCAAGAGACCTTAAGATTTTATCCTTCCGTTATGATTTTAAATAGAAGAACTACAAGGGATGTGACTGTTGCTGGTTATGATATCCCAGCAAATACTGTCGTAATGATTAGCCCACCCTTTACCCATAGAATGGAGGAGTGGTGGTCTAACCCCCTTGAATTTGATCCTATGAGATTCTCTCCAGAAAGAGCTGAGCATAAAAGACATGGTTTTAGCTATATACCTTTTGGAGGAGGAGCGCATAAATGCATTGGAATGCATTTTGCCATGATGAATGCAAAATTATATTTATTTAGATTGCTAAAAAATTATAAAGTAAATCTAAGAGATGATTACAATCCAAGATT
>CABXNE010000012.1 GCA_902513515.1 uncultured SAR86 cluster bacterium | reverse complement strand
AATCGTAACTGCGCCCCTTCTCAGCAAGAATGTCTAAAGCCTCCTTAGCTCTTTCTGTTGCTCTTTGGTGGCTATGGCTTGTTAAAACTGAGGGAATGCCTTCTGATTGAGTCCATTCAATAATTTCTTGATCTGGTGTAGCAATAATTAATTTATCGCAAGCTCCAGAGAGTAATGCTCTTTCATAGCAATGAGCAAGCATAGGTATTTCTAAAATTTTTTTTAGTGGCTTTCCAGGAAACCGAGATGAAGCCATTCTTGCAGGAATTACCCCTAGAGTCTTTGCCATTTATTTTATGAATGGCAATCTAGCGCCAATATCTAACATTCGAATATCTACACTAAAAGCGATCATGTCATAGCCCTTAGCTTGTAGTATTTTGATTTGATCTGTTTCTGGCTCAATAAGATGATATCCACATTTAATATTTTCATTTTTGGCTGCAGATAAAATTGCTGTTTCAGCTTCACTAAATTCATCAGAATTAAATACTCCAGGGTTATTAAGTGAAGCAGAGAGATCATACGGACCAATAAAGTAACCATTAATATTTTTAGAAAAGATTTCTTTACAGTTTCTTAAACCCTTGATGGATTCAATTTGAGCATAAATCTCAATTTCATTTGCCTGATTTGAAATATAATCTTGCTTCTGAAAGTTTTCACCGTACCCCTGAGCTCTTGCAAGACCCATACCTCTTGAACCACTGGGAGGATAATGACATGCAGAAATAATTTTTTCTATTTGATTGAGTGTCTCTGTCATTGGGGCCAGTATCCCCTTTGCCCCTGCATCAAGAACTCTTTTAATTTGCGCAGGATCATGATTGGATAACCTTATAAAGGGCTTGGATCCAGCTAAATCAATTACTCTAATAAGTTGCTCTGCTTGATTTATATTTATACAGCTATGCTCAAGATCTATAACAATCCATTCATAACCTGCCTTGGCAAATATTTCAGCGATTGATTCATTTGGGAGGCTTTGCCAAGTGCCGATAGAAAGATTGCTCATAGATTTGATGTTTTACTTAATATTAATATTATCATCTAATCCATTTATGGCAGCTATACCCATGGCATTAATTCCCTCAGTTGTAAGACTTGACCTATGAGACGTGCCAAAAAAGTTTGATAATTGTAATAGAGGGTTTTCAAATGCTGGCTCTTCTTCATAAACATCAAAACCAACAAAAGCGGTCTGATTTTCAACTAGAAAATTATAAAGATCTGCTTCATTAACTATTCCTCCCCGAGCAGTATTTACAATACATACATTTGATTTGAGCTTAGCTAACTTGGCTGCATCAATCAAATTAATTGTTTCTTTGCTTAGCGGAAGGTGAATGCTAAGAATATCGGATTCTGATAGAACTAAATCCAAGGATAATTGACGGATTGATTTAGGATTAAGGTTTAAATCCATAGAAATATTATTTATATCCTCATCGGAGTAAACTCTTTCATCAAAAAAAATAATATTGCAATTAAATGGTTGAAGAAGTGACGATAATTTTTGACCAATATTTCCAAATCCAAGCAAACCAATAGTTTTACCAAAAAGCTCTGAACCTTTTTCTTGAGACCAATTTCCATTCAGGATATCAATATTATTGTCTTGAATTTTTTTTAGCCCAATCAATATCAAGGTTAAGGCAAGCTCAGCAACGCTTTGCTTATTCACGCCAGGAGTAAATCCAAGTTTAATTTTATATTTTTTAAGCAATTCTAAATCTAAATTATTCAAACCAACTCCATATTTACTAATGACTTTAAGTTTTGGGAGCTCGGATAGTATGGGGTTAGGCATGGCTTCTATGCCTATAATTGCTTTTGAGGCTGGCTTTAAAAAATTTACCAAATCCTCTCCTTCCAAGGTTTTACCTGTTTCATTAAGGATGATTGAAGAATACAGATTTCTAAGCTTTCTAACTAAAAAGGTATTTTTTGAAAAAGACCTCGAGGTAACTGCAACTGTATCTTTTGTATTCAATTATTCTTCGATTTGATTGTTAGAAAATTTTGCATCTACCCTATAATCTGGCTGAAGATTAGTTATTGATGCTACCCCCCCTGCAGCACTTACAATGGCAGCTCCAGCTGCAATATCCCATAAGAAAATTCCATTTTCTTGGTAAGTTTCTGCTTTCCCTGCTGCCACATATGCGGCTGCCATTGCAGCAGATCCAATCATTCTAATTTTTTTCCAGGCCTGAAATATAGATATTAAATGATTGAATTCATTATCAGAATAGTTTGTCTTTGCTGGTATTCCTGTTACTAAAGTGGATTCATTTTTCAATGACAATGAGGAAACCTGAATTTCTTGATCATTAATAAAAGCTTTAGATTTTATGTGTCCAAAATAAAGATCTCCATGATTAAAATCGTAAATCACTCCGAGGACCGGTTTCAGATCATGCATTAATGCAATTGAAACACAGCTGATTGGAATGCCTCGTAAAAAATTTGATGTTCCATCTAGGGGATCTACTATCCAAAAACATTCATCTAATTTATCACTAGGACCGGTCTCTTCTCCCAATATTGAATAATTACTATGAGCTGAAATGTAATCTTTTATTATATTTTCAGTATCGACATCAAGTTGCAACTTCAAATCCCGACCTTCATTTAATAAAATTTTTAAGTCGCTACCCTGAGCTTTATGCAAGAAATCTCCAGCAAGCAATGCGGCTGACTTAGCAATTTGTAGGGAATGGTTAAAATCAATCATTTTAAAATTTTTGAAAAAAGTTTTAATGGATACATTTTAGCTTCCTTTTAACTGTAATATTTTTTTTTCCAAAGAGGATCAGCTTTATAAATTTTTTCAACTAAGCGCATAGTTTCAATTGCATCATCAATACTACCCCTTTCAATTATCAAATTATTTTCCAGTCTATTAGAAAAATATTTAATCTCATTGTCCCATGATACATCTTGATAATATTCTGAAGTTGTCTCCATCGGAACTCCTTTATCCTTTTTTGGATTTGAAGAAATAATCTTAAGGGTTTCGTCTCCATAACTTTTAGATCCAGTTAACAGGCCTCCAAGTACAAGGGAGCCTTGCTGAAGAGTAATTTCTAAATTAAACATATGCCTCCATTGTGTAGCAGATGAATGAAGTTGAGCTACAACACCATTTGCAGATTTCATCAAGACATATGCGTTATCTTCAACATCAAAATTCCAAAAGGCATTATCAATAAATGAAAAGATTTGAGAAAAACTCTCACCAGATAAATATCTTATTAAATCTAGCATATGTATCCCTTGATCAAGCAATATACCTCCTCCAGATTCTTCTCTTTTAGTTCTCCAATCTGTTTGATTAAAACTAATCATTTGAGATTTTCCATAAACACCTTTTAAATTAATAATTTTTCCAAAACTATTGCTATCAATAATTGTCTTAGCTTCCTCCACAGAAAGATGAAATCGATGATTAAAACCATACATTAGCTTTAAATTAGAGCATTTCTTATAAATTTTTTGAACCTTTATAAGTTCATCAAGTGTTTTAGCTGGAGGCTTTTCACAAAAAACATGAAGGCCATTTTTAAGACTTAATGAAACTGCATCTGAAGCAAATTTATTAGGCAAGCTGATAAAAATAATATCTATTTCACCCTTAGAAATTAGATCATGATAATCATCAAAAATATCTATATCAGAAGGAATATCCCTTTGTGCCTTGAGGTTAATCTCTGAAATTGCTACAACTTTATAAGATGTATTTTTTTGGATTGAGGCATGTCTAGTTTTTCCAACAACACCATAGCCAGCGATCCCAACTTTCATTGCTAATTTTGGTAAGTTACCTGATATATAACGTTTGCTTTATCGTCAGATATCAAAAGACTTCCGTCATTTCTAACCAGAGGAGCTGAAGGCCTTCCAATAACTTTTCCATTACTAAGCCAGCCAGTAATAAAGTCGCTTGAATTTTTGACATTGCCATTGCCATCTATTTCGACTCTAATTACTTTATAACCAACTTTTTCTGATCTATTCCATGATCCATGCAAAACAATAAATAAATTATTTTTCATTGTTAGAGGGAACATATCACCGCTATAAAAAGTTATGCCTGTGGGCGCCACATGAGCCCCAAGCTCTAAGATTGGATCGACAAAATCATAACCTGGATTAATATGACCAAATTCTGGATCAACAACGTCAAATGAGTGTTTAAAGGGATATCCAAAAAATTGTCCATCAAAATCTACTCTATTTAGCTCACAGGATGGGGAATCATCTCCAAGCCAATCTCTTCCATTATCAGTAAAAAAAAGCTTCTTGCTGACTGGATGAAAGTCAAAACCAACACTATTTCTTACTCCTTTAGCAACATAAATAAGGTCGCCATCTTGGTACTTTAAAATTGAAGCATATTGAGGATTTTTTGACAGACAAATATTACATGGAGCACCAATATTAAAGTAAAGCCCTCCTTCTTGGTCATGCTTTAACCATTTCCAGCCATGCCATTGATCGTCTGGCAAGTTATCCACTACAAGAATTTTTTTTGGAAGACTTGCATCTATACTATTGTAATTACTAACCCATTGCTCAATATTTTCGATTTTCCAAATTTTGTTAACTTCTGATAAATATAAATCTTCATTATAAAGACTAATGCCTGTCGAATATTCAAGATTGTTCGCCAAAATAATTTTTAAATCAACTTGTCCATTTTTGTCAGAATCTATTAAGGCTAATATCTGACCACCCTTTTCAGCAACAAAAATAGTTCCATTTTTTCCTTCTGCCATTTGCCTAGGTGCATCTAGAGAATCTGCATAGACCGATATCTTAAAACCAGGCTCTAGTAATAAGTGATCTATTTCAAGAGAAAATAATTTATGATTACTTAAAAATAAAAGAAAAATAAAAATTAAATTTTTATTTAAGCTCATTTATATACCCCTCAACATTTTCTTTAAATACAAGAATTATCCTTTCATAATCGTCTTGCTCAATTGACATTTTTAATTTTTGAACCAGCTCTTCCATAATCTCTATGCTTGGAAAAGCCTCAATAGATTTAAAAATCTTCGGATTATTTGTAGGGAGTTGGTCTCCCGATATTAAAAGCTCCTCATACATTTTTTCACCAGGACGCAAACCAATTTCTAATATCTCAATTCCATTATTAGTTCCATCAGTAGATATGCTCCTACCTGAAAGGTGGATTAATTTTTTTGCTAGGTCATATATCTTTAATTGCTCTCCCATATCTAAAATAAATACCTCTCCACCTTCAGACATATCTGCTGCTTGAAGCACAAGGTTAGATGCCTCTGGAATTGTCATAAAGTACCTAGTAACGTCTTTGCTAGTAACTGTTACAGGTCCACCTTTTGAAATTTGATCTAAAAAAAGAGGTATTACTGATCCAGATGAATTGATCACATTTCCAAATCGAACCATGGAAAGTCTAGTATTTGGATTTTGGGTATTTAGAGATTGTATAACCATTTCAGCCATCCTTTTTGAAGCCCCCATAACATTTGAAGGCCTTACAGCTTTATCTGTTGATATCATGACGAAAGATTCAACATTATTTTCAATTGATATCTTTGCTAGATTGAATGTACCTATTACATTATTTTCAGATGCCTTTGTAATGTTATTAATATCCTCAACAAGAGGAACGTGTTTGTATGCCGCAGCATGATAAACACTATCAATCTTATTTTTTTTAAATAGGAAGTTTAAATTTGTAGAGTCCCTAATATCGCCTAGTATAGGGATCAAATCAGTATGGATATTTTTAGATCGCTTGATAGCTTGGCATTCCCTCTCAATTGAGAATAAATTAAACTCAGAAACATCAAACAAAATTATTGCTTTAGGTTTGTTGCTTAACAGCTGTCTTGCAATCTCAGAGCCAATTGACCCTCCTGCTCCAGAGATTAGGAAAGTTTTGTCATTGACATTAGAGAGTATATCTTTTTTTACTCTTGCTCTTGGCAATAAATCATCCAGAGAAAGATTTTGGATATCTGTCATTTTTTTCTGATCAGATATTAGCTCATTAAATGAAGGTACCGTTCTAACAGCTACTTTTATTGCCTCTAAACGAGCAATGATTTCTCTCCTTTTTTCTGTCTGAATACTTGGAATAGCAAGCAAAACTTCAAGATCTGAATATTTTTCTTTAAGTTTTTCTAATTGCTGAAAACTACCTAAAATTGGAATATTATTTATTTGACGATCTTTTAAATTTTTAGAATCATCAAAAAAAGCTAATAACCTCTTTGAGGGATCTAAAAGGATTGATTGAAATAATTCATTTCCTGAGGCACCAGCACCATAAATTACGATATTTTTTGCATCTTTATTAATGCTGTATGGATATAAAAGATATTTAGCAATATCCCTAGAAATATTTAAAAAAGCATAAAAGACTGCTGACAGGAGAAAGCCCTGGAGCATAATTATAGCTAGAAATGTAGTCGAAACAATTTGAAATTGATTAATATGAATAATTGACCATGAAAAACCAAAAATCATTGATCCGCTAACGCTTAAAAGAATGGCATCTTTTGAATCAAAAAATTTAATCAATGATTTATAAAACCCAAAAATATATAAATAAATTAAAGTAAAAAAGAGGGGGAAAAGAAATGATTCCCATTGATCATAAAAAATCTTCAACATTCCATCCGAAAACTCTGAGGCAATATAAGTAGCCATAGGGGGGCCAAATACAATCCAGCAAACTAAAGCTAACAAGGCATCATTCACCAAAACAATAAAAAGTTTTTGCCTTCTTCCAAGCTGATTAAGTGTGGATCCTACAAAATTCATGAATATATTATTGGGAGTGATTGACGAGTAGTTTTAAGTTTAACATTCATTCTTGTTTGGAGCTTTGAATTATCTAAAGCAAAATTTCCATATAGTTTTAAAAGCAATTGATTGAGAGTTGGAATTTTAAAAAATAAGTTAGATAACTTTAATGGAATTTTGAACAAATACTTTTGCCCAGCCCCTTCCAATAAATCACTCAATGAAATAAAACCATCATCAGAAACATTATATATTTCGTTTTGAAAAAATAATTTCTCTTGTTCAAGTGCAAAATTAATAATTGTTTCAAGGTTATTAAAAGATAAAAAACTTCTTTGATTTGAAAAACCATGGGCAAAAACAGGAATGGGGATAGGTACTCTAGATTGAGAAAATTTAATTAATTTTCCGAGATTAGAAGCTGAAGATTGATTTAATACAGGAGGTAATCTAAAAATAGTTGAGTAAATGCCAAGATTAGATGATTCTTTTTCAATAATTTCTTCACACAATTTTTTTGCCCTTCCATATGCACACATTGGTTTAAGTTTGGCAAGTTCGTTATGTACTGTTGCAGCAAAAGAATTGTCTCCATAAACTTTTGCAGAACTAAAAAATATAAGTTTTTTACACTTTAGGGACGGCAAGGAAAATAACACCTCTTTTGTTAGCCTGATTTCTTTATTAATCTCTTTTTCACTAAGAGTTGAGTTTATTGATGCAAGGTGCAAAAAAATATCAATATTTACTTCAATATTTTTTGTAATAAGATCTTGATATGAGAAATGAAATTCACCATCATTTGGTATAGATGAAGAGATGGCATAAACTTTATGACCAAGACTTCTAAGGAACGGTATTAGCTCTCTTCCAATTGATCCGTTTGCTCCGGTTAAGGCAATATTCATATTAATCATTTAAAATAACAAGTTTAATGGAAGACTATGATCATTTCAGCTATAAGGAATACAATTTGTTTATTAGGCTTAATATTTATGGTGCCAATTATTTCTATGGCAATAATAGCTGTAATGATTGAAGATGGTTTTCCTCTTTTTTTTAAGCAAAAAAGAGTAGGCTTGAATCAAGAAATTTTTACCATTTATAAAGTTAGAACTCTTAAGAGAAATGCTCCACAAGTTGGAACTCATCAATTAAAAGAAAATTTTCAACTTAATAGCGGCAAGTTTATAAGAGCCCTTAAGCTTGATGAATTTCCTCAGCTTTATAATGTTATAAGAGGAGATATTAATTTAATCGGTCCAAGGCCTGGGCTAATTTCTCAGACTGAACTTGAGGATGCTCGATTAAATAATGGGGTTCATAAGATTAAACCAGGCATTACTGGCTTAGCGCAAGTTCTAGGCTATGATATGAGTGATCCTGTTCTTCTTGCTGACATAGATTTACTTTATGTAAAGCATAAATCTTTTAAAATTAATACAATGATCCTGATCAGCACTTTTTTTAATTTCCCTAGAAGTTATTTATCAGCAAAATTTGAAATTTCTAATTTAAAAAGTATTTAATTAGGTGAAAGAATGATAAAAAATTTATTTAAAAAAAAGCAAACAATAGATTTAGTCAATACGCATGAGGCAGATGTTGCGCTTAGACTAATGTTTGAAATAGCCATTAGCGATGGAAAGCTTGATCGAGAGGAGCTTAATTTAATTAAAGAAAGAGCTAAAAAAATTGCTCCAGACGAAATCAAGGTCTCGAAAATCATTAAAAAAATTATTGATGAAACAGAAAATTCGGTATCGATCTATTCAACAATAAAAAAAGTCAATGAAACTTATTCTTCAAATGAAAAAAAAGATCTACTTAGAATATTATGGGAGCTAGTTGCAGTAGATAATATAATAGATCCTTATGAAGAAAATTTGTACTTTAAAATTGCTGAATTAATTAAAATCAGGCGAACAGAAGCAAATCAAATTAAGCATCAAGACACCTAAGGCTTGTTTACATAAATTGGAGAGGACCATGCTCTTTCATTTGTCATGCTTAAACAGTTATCTTCGAGATCAGTTCTATAACTTCCCTTGCAAATTGCAAAACTGTCTCTCTGAGATAGAGAAGAACCATTTATTGCAGGCGTAGGATTCTGAATTGCTCTTACATAATAAACGCTGTCTCTAGAAAAATTCTGATCTTCAAATTGAACAATGCACTCGCCAGTTCCTTGGCATGGAATTGTCCTCCATGGATCTTGTATGAGAGGACTGACCGATTCACCAGCATATTTTTGCGGAGTAATCTTGATAATTTCTATTTTCTCAATAACCTCTCTTTCATTGCTTGGGTTATAGCACTCCCCTGCACATAAATATTCGAGCCTTTCTGAAGAAAGTGAGTCGATAGATTCATCTGAACAACCTTCATTTTGCTTAAAGCTGCCAGCAGCTCTAACGATAAATTGTGGATTTTGACTCATTTTAATCTCAGAACCCATTGGGAGCTGTCCTGCAGGAGAATTTATCAAATCAAACCATAACAATATTCTGGGGCCACTGGTGCCATAAACATTTTTATTTTTTAAAGCAGTCCAAATTTCATCCTTCCCTCTTCCCTCTGCGTGCACAGCTAAGATGCCACCAGGATATACAAAACTAGAAACTCTCTCACTATCAGGCTGGCTTTCACCTGGTGTAATTTTAGGAATTTCAGGAAAATTTGGGTCTTCAGCCTCATACTGATATTCCCAAATTTTTGATTTAACACCAGTAGCAAAAGTCATCTTTCGTCTTTCATACTGCTTATAACCTGTTCCTGGCCTTGCAGTATGATCGTCTGTTGAGGCTATAAATCCAAAATTATATCTTTGAGGAGAATTTAAAGATGATTCAAAATTAGAAATGGCCAAAGCATATTGAGCAGATTGTTTTGGCCTATAGTTAAATGCTGGTTTAAAACAATCTGTACATTGATCACAGCTTAACCATTCCTCAGGCTTTGCTTCAGGAAAAACCATATTGGTGTAGGGACCTCCAGCTAAGGTATATTTTTTTGCAAGCTCAACCCTTGCATCACACTCATCTTTTGTTAGTCCTTCACAGCGTTTTTTTTGTATTTCGCCAGCTTGCCAACAACATGGAAGAAAATCATCAGTTGGTTCAGGGCAACTCATTGAATCATTTTGAAGAAAAGTTGCTGAAGCAATATCCCTGAACTCTTCACTATTTCCGTGTCCAGACATAATTTCTAAAAGAATTTGCTTATCAGGATCATGACCTTCGTCATTCAGTCGATTATCCCAAGAGGTTCCAAGAGGAACATGGAATCCCCAAGATTGGCCATGTGGAATAACTATGCTATCTAAATCCCATTCATCAAGTTTTGAGAAAAGATCTTTTGGGGTCCTAGCATACTCGTAGCAATTGAGTGGCAATTCATTAGATAGAATGCCTTCTTCGCAAAAAGGTATGTTTCGTACTTCATTTAATAACCAATTTAAATCAGAGTACCTTTTAAAATTAAACACATCTAGCCATCTTGCATTTACTGCTTGTTGGGTAGTATCAAACACCCCAAGACCAGATTCTGGAGTGCGAGACCCTATAGGTCTTGCTGGTAAGTGTTGAATATCCTTAAAAATTACATTTCTGTGACCCCAATGATTTTCCTTGGTAGTACCAATTTGAGTCCATTCCCAGCCAGGAAATACAACTAGATCATTAGTTACGAGATCGCTATTTGAGATATTGCATTGTTGAATAATTTTCTTCTGCTCTCGCCAATGATCTGGGGTTAGGCCCTCAGCATGATCATTAAAACTAAAAAAATCTAGATTTGCACAATATCTTGCAAAATCACATGCCATGGAACTATCATGGGCGCCTTGAAGGCCCATCATCGGTAGCTCTAAAGTAAACGCATCTATAGAGTATGTTGTGTGGACATGCAAATCCCCAAAAAGAATCTGCGAAGTATCAGTTGTATCAGCTCCAAATAAACTTTCTTTAGTCTGTAAAAATTTTAAATCTTGTTTATGGATTGCTTCACTAGAACGCGGGGGTCCCTCAATTTTTCCAGGGTCAACGTCAGATCCACAGCTTGATAAAAAAATAATAAAAAAAAATGAGAGAGGAACTTTCCTTTGAATTGAGATCATTAGTAAACAGTTGCTGAGCCGAATTCTTTTATCAAGTCAGTTTCAATTTTTTTTCGTTCAAAATCTGTATCAAATTGTTTGCAGGCACCTTGATTCCATTTATCAAATGCATCCTCAAGACGATCTCCAATATTAAAAAAAGTTTCTTCTGCTAGCAAACATTTTTCTAAAAGTGTTCCCACTGGAGATAATCTTAAATTTCCTAGGATAAATTCAAGAGACAACATTTCTTTGTCTAAAGATAAATACTCATCAGAATCTAGTTTCATAAAAACTCTTTCTTTTGAATTAAATTTTTCCCATTGCTGACCTTTCCCTGTATCTGGAGTGCCCGTTTTTGCAAATGAAGCCCATGCATTCATCATGGTTGTCTTCATTTGATTTCTTAACTCCCCCCTTGGATAAACATAACGTCCAATTGGACCAAATTTAAAATCGCCGGTAATAAAAGAAATCTCAAATCCATGCGCAGCTCCAATTAAGTTAGGAAAATCTGCAAAGTATGAGGATGCTTGATCATCCCAATCAAATCTATATGCATATAAAGAATCGTAACCAGCTTTTTCTAATTCCATTAAGGGCTCATCAACACCTCTAAGCTTCCAGCCTTGTGAACGAATTTTAACCCAAAGTTTATATAAGCTTTCATTTTTAAATTCAATTTTTGGAATAGGCACAAGTTTTGTTAAGGGATAAGATGCATTTACAAAATATCTATTGGCTCCAAGCCAAAGAGCGAGCTCATCCTTATTTGATCCCGCGATGACTGGAATATCATTTTTCTTTTGAGAAGAAGCAAGTCCAGCACTTACTCCATCAATATGAGTTACTATTCCATCTCTCGTAAGAAGTGGCAGTCGATCATAGGTGTTTTTAGAAAGTTTTTCATAGGTCTCTAAAAGAGCTTTCCCATCAATAGATCTTAAAAAACGCTGATATTCTTCTCCGTATTTCTGAGGATCTTTAATGAATAAGTTTTTTATACTTCCATATCCTGATAAGTCATAACTAGTAAGTACTGGATCAGATCCTAATTGATTAATAATGTTGCCTTTTTGATCTATTCCCTCAGCTTCATCTTTTGTAAAACTGGTTGTATATCCTGATTGAGAAATAGCCTTATGAAATAGTCCATCTCCTATGGGTGACGCAAGCAGAGATAGCACATTATTTCCTCCAGCAGACTCTCCAAGAATTGTTACATTATTAGGGTCTCCACCAAAGCTATGGATATTCGTTTGTACCCATTTTAATGCCTCCATAATATCGAGAGTGCCAAAATTAGAAGTTTGATCAATTCCACTTTGGAGCCCTTGTATTGCAGGATGAGTAAACCAGCCCATAGGACCTAAGCGATAATTAATTGTTACTACAAGAACTTGATGCTCACGACTTAGTTCTGAAAAATCATAGTAATCTTTCACACCAGATGTATTGCCACCTCCATGAATCCAAAACATAACAGGAAGCCTTCTATTTAAATTATTTACGGGGGCTTTAATGTCAAGGTATAAGCAATCCTCTTGCCCAACTATTCCTTCGCCTTGTATTCCTGCATAAATACTAGCCTCTTGTAAGCAACCATTTCCCTCTAGCGGCTTGATACTTAAATCAGGAGAGAGTAATGGTCTAGGAGCCTTCCAGCGAAGATCTCCTACTGGAGGAATCGCATAAGGAATATCTTCCCAAGTAATAACATTTTTGTTTAATAGTCCTTGTGATAATCCTGACGAAGTTGCAATAGTCAAGAAGTTGTTTTGTTCGATAGGATTCATGCACGATCCTAAAGCCAATAGACATAAAATATTTATTAATAAATTCTTAGTAACTAGTCTTTGATTCATGAAGTAATTTTATCCTTTCTTTATTTTGTAAAGATTTAATTTTAGGGGCAGAATTTATAAACGCAATTGATTGACTAGCCTTATAAGTATCCCATTTAATTAAATCTGAAGATGGGGAGCCAGTTTTTGCAAACTGAGTCCAAGATACTTGAAAAAAATTAGAAATTTTTTGAGCTTCATGTGAGCAGAAATCTTTAAAAATATCCTTTGTGGCTGAACCAAAAACATATGGGAGCTCGCTTGCATGATAAGCGCCTAATTTACCATCTAGTATTGGGCTAGGCTCATTAAAAAAATAACCATAAGTATTATCTTGATGCTGCTCTAATAATGCCAATGCATGCATCCCAAATGTCCAGTCAGTCATAATATTTGATAATGCATGCTTGTATTGATCTGTAATCGGATTCTTGGGTAAATAAATGTCAGCAATTTTATTAACAGTTTCCGTTCGAAATATTTTATTAAGCCTCTTATAAAAACTATCTTTGCCTAAGTTTTGGTAATATGGTTCAAACTCAGACCAGAGTCTATATTCATCAGAGGTTGTTCCTACTATAAGTTTGATTGGAGAATCTTGAAAATTTTTCATAGGATCTAAAGGCAAAAAACTGCCGTCCGCAATTGGAGCAAAACCCACTTCTGGTGAAAGCCATTTTCCATTTGCAATCCTTGTATGCTTCATCTCAGATGCAAGTGAGGTTATCTGCTTATGATCTAACAACAATAAATCATTAATTTTAATGCCATTATCATTGGCGGTCTTTAGAAATAATTCACCCCACTGATTTCCTCTTTCTTTATCAAAATATGCATTCATTCCACCACTTTGACAAATAGCTTTGGTAAATAAATTGCCTGAGGGGCTGATTGAAGATTGCAATGCAACACTCCAAGCTCCAGCAGATTCTCCAAAAATAGTTATGTTGTCAGGATCACCGCCAAACTCAGCAATATTGTCTTTGACCCACTCTATTGCTTGCTTTTGATCCATTAGTCCTTCATTACCAGTAGATTGAATTTCCCCATTTGAGATTTCATCAAGCTTCAAGAATCCAAATGGCCCTAAGCGATAATTGATCGTAACTAACACAATTTTATGCAGAGGAAGTGAATCAAGATCATATATAGCTGAATTAGAAGAGCCAGTAATATATGCTCCTCCATGAATCCAGATCATCACTGGCATATTGCCATTGATATTTTTTGAAGCAATGTTAAGAGAAAGACAATCTATGGATTCATCTGGCATGTTTGGATCAGTTAAAAAAGACTCTCGATAAATTGTTTGAGGCGCGCTAAATCCTCTTTTTGTAGCCTCAAAGAATATTTCAGAATTATTTTTTTCAGGAAACTGCCACTGTGTTTCCTTGGTCAGGGGCTTTGCGTAAGGTATGCCATAGAAAAAATTTATGCCATGATCAATAACCCCAGTAAATTTTCCTGCACTGCAGGTAACACTTATATTAGACATCGAATAAGTATAGATGTATTCAATGAAAAATTAACGAATGCTCTTCATTAGATATAAATTTACTTAGATTAATTGAGATTTATACTATTAATCGTAAAAATAATAATAAAAATATGAATTATTATGTTGAATCAACAAACTATTGATGGAATCATTATATTTCATCAAACTGAGAAGTAAAAAATGACATTAACAGCGACAATCAAAGAAAGAACAAACCTTGATCTACATAACGAATTGATCAAAAAAGCTGAAGATCTGATTCCTATTCTTAAGGATAGATCTGAAGCTGCTAACGCTGATAGAAGAATTCCAAAAGAAACTATTCAAGATATGAAAGATGCTGGATTTTTTAAAATTTTACAACCTAAGCAATATGGCGGGTTTGAATTAGATCCTCATACTTTTTCAGAGGTTCAATTAAGAGTTGCTCAAGGATGCATGTCTACTGCATGGGTTTTAGGCGTTGTTGGTATTCATCCATTTCAACTAGCTCTATACGATGATAAAGCTCAGCAAGAAGTTTGGGGTGAAGATAACAACACCCTCGTTTCATCATCATATGCACCTATGGGGCAAGTTACTCCTGTTGATGGGGGATTTAAATTCTCAGGTCACTGGCAATGGTCAAGTGGTTCAGAGCATTGTGATTGGGCATTGCTCGGTGGTTTAATATTCCCACCCGAAGGAGGCGCTCCTGAATATAGAACCTTTTTGATCCCAAAAAGTGATTATGAAATAAAAGATACATGGTACTCAATGGGCTTAAAGGCAACTGGCAGTCAAGATATTCATATTAATGATGTTTTTGTTCCAGAATATCGAACCCATAAACAATCTGACGGTTTCAATCTAACTAATCCAGGCTACGCGGTAAATAAAAATGATTTATATAAAATACCTTGGGGTCAATTATTTGTTAGAGCTGTGTCTACTCCAGCGATTGGCGCTACAAAAAAAATGTTGGAACTTTTTATAGAAGGGGCCAATAACAAAGCTTCTAGCGACCCATCAAAACTGGCCGGTGATACTCACACTCAATCAATTGTTGCTGAGGCATCTGCAAAACTTGATGCTATAGAAACTGTCATGTATAGAAACTACGATGTTATGGTTGATCAGGCTGGCAACCAAGGGGGCATCCCTATGATTGATAGAGTAAAATTTAGATATGATGCTTCCTTAGTAATAGAAAAGTGTCTTGAGGTAGTTGATACCCTATTCTCAAATGCTGGTGGTGGTGCAGTATTTGCTGGCAGTGATATTCAAAAAATATTTTTAGATGTTCATACATCGAGAGCACATGTTGCTAATAATCCTGTTAGCTTTTCAAGAAACTATGGGGCCATGCAGCTTGGAGTAGAAAATACAGATTATTTTGTGTAAATCTTATAGATGGTAACCGCCATCAACTGGGATACAGTGGCCTGTAATGTAACCTCCTTTGCTTGAGGCCAAAAATACTGCCGTATCAGCAACCTCTTTAGGAAGTCCAAATCTTTTAATAGCAAGTGTGTTCATTACAGCCTCGTGCCAAGCATCATCAAAAAAAGTATTTTCTTCTTCTCGTAATCTATGAAATATTCCTGTCTCAATAATTCCTAGTGCAATAGAATTTGCTCTTACCCCATTAGCACCCTCTTCTTTCGCAATACCTTTTAATACATGTTCTATAGTTGCTTTTGGAGCGACCGAAAGAATATCTCCTGGAGGATATTTAAACAATCCAGCAGAACTTATAAAAACAATAGAGCCTTTTGATTCACGAAGATAAGGTAATCCAGATTTTATTAGATTAAAAAAACCATTAATATCAGCATCTATAACCCCTTTCCATAAATCAACATCTATTTCACCAATAAACTTTTGGGGTATATCAAATCCAGCTGCATTAACAAGTGTATTTATAGAGCCATGATCTTTTATCACGTTTTTAAAGGTACTTTCTACAGATTTTGAATCACTATTATCCAATTGATATATCTTTACATCAGCATTAATGTCATTTGCTAAATCAATTGCGGCTTGATTATTTTTATAATAAGTAATGGCTACCTTGGCACCTGAATTGGCAAATTCTTGCGCGCACAATGACCCAATACCCCCACTTCCTCCAACAATTAGAACACAACCTTTTTTAAAATTTGAATCCGTCATTTAAAACTCTTCTCAATCAATTTATTATCAGCCAAGGCTTCTCCCAGCTGACTAGTAAATTGTACTGCATAGACGCCATTAATTGCACGGTGATCATAACTCAATGAAATTGGTAAAAAGCTTCGACCTTCAAAACCAGCTTTAAATGAAACAACTTTTTCAAAACTTTTTGACACTCCTAATATAGCTACTTCAGGCGGATTGATTATTGGCGTAAAAAACCTTCCGCCAATTGCTCCCAGAGAACTAATGCTAAAGGATGCGCCTTTTAAATCATCAATCTTTAATTTCCTTTTTTTGGCAGCTTCAGCTAATGCGTTAATATCTGATGAAATTTCTACAATTGATTTCAATTGCACATTTTTTATATTTGGCACAATTAACCCTTCAGAAGTATCTACAGCAATACCTAGATTTACATAATCTTTTAAGATAATTTTTTCTAAATTTTGATCTAAAGAGGAATTAAGCAGTGGGAAATCAAAGAGTAATTGAGAAGTAATTTTTGCTATAAAAGCTAAAGGAGATATTTTAACTTTATGTTTTTTACATAATCGAGTTCTTACTTCAAGCAATGTCGATAAATCACATTCGTCATGTTGAGTAACATGCGGGATATTTATCCAAGACGTATGAAGGTTCTTTAAAGAAGATTTCATAAACTTTGAAAGCTTTTCTTCCTTAACAGGCCCCCATTTCGAGTAATCAATATAAGGCTGAGAAAACTCAAAGCTATTCCTGTGCGAAGTTGTTGAAAGTCGAGATTTTACAAATCCATGTAAATCTTCTTTTTGTATTCTATTCTTGGGGCCTGAAGGTTGAATAAGTGATAAATCAATACCGAATTCTCTTGCAAGCTTTCTAACTGCAGGTCCAGCATAAATATTTTTATTACTTGCCTTGGTTGTAATTGGAGGTATTTTTTGTATTCCAACATTAGATGATTGCTCAGATTCAGTCTGTTCTATTGTTTCAGATTCAATCTGATTCTTTTCACCCTGATCCTCAAGAGAATCTTCATTGACTTGCTGCACAGCATCGTCAGAAACTTCAATTTGTAGAAAAGGTGAGCCTGCACTCACTGTATCTCCTACAGTAACTTCAATTGAAATAACTTTACCAATTACAGAGGCTGGTATTTCCATTGCAGCTTTGTCAGATTCCAAAACAATAATTGGATCTTCATAATTAACCTGATCACCTGCTTTTGCACACACCTCGATCACTTCAACATCCTCAGCTTCACCCAAGTCAGGGATATTGATAATCTTCTTAGTCATTAAACTTCCCAAGGATTAGGTTTATTTGGATCAACCTTTAATTTTTTGTAAAAAGATGTAATTTCTTTTTTATTAAGGCCTCCTTTCCGAAATAGTGAATAAATTGCAAGTCTTACAATGTTAGTGGCGTCTACTTCAAAAAATTCTCGTAGTTTCTTCCGTGAGTCGCTTCTTCCATACCCATCTGTTCCTAGGGTGTAGTATGGCGCTTTGATGAAACCTCTAATTTGCTCAGGATATGCACGCATATAGTCAGTTGCTGCAATGACAGGAGTTTCTGAGCTTGGTAAACACTCCTCTACATAGGTTTGCTTTTGTTTTGATGTTGGATTTAATTCATTAAAACGCTCTTTTTCCATTCCATCTTTTCTTAACATATTAAAGCTAGTGGCACTCCAGACATCAGATCCTATCCCTAAAGAATCTAGTATTTTTTGAGCCTTGATCACTTCATTCAGAATTGATCCTGAGCCAATTAAAGTAACTTGAGGTTTTTCATGATTATTTAACTTATATAAACCCTTAATAATTCCTTTCTCAGAATTCTCTGGTTGAGCAGGCTGCAGATAGTTTTCATTGGTAACAGTAATGTAGTAGTAGTAATTTTCTAGATCTACAAACATTTTCTTTATTCCGTCTTTAAAAATTACTGCTAATTCATATGCATAGGCTGGATCATATGATCGACAATTAGGTATGGTTGAGGAAAAAATGTGACTATGCCCATCTTGATGCTGCAATCCCTCTCCATTTAAGGTTGTCCTTCCAGAAGTAGCTCCAATTAAGAACCCCTTGGCTTGCGAGTCACCAGCAGCCCAAGCAAGATCATGAATTCGCTGAAAACCAAACATTGAATAGAATAAGTAAATAGGAATCATTGGTATGTTGTAGTTTGAATATGCTGTTGCAAGCGCTATCCAAGCAGAAAATGCTCCAGCTTCATTTATACCTTCCTCCAGCATCACCCCATCTTTAGATTCCTTGTACCACATAACTTGATCGGCATCTTCAGGTTTATAATTTTGACCCTCAGAAGAATAAATCCCAATTTGTCTAAATAAGCCCTCCATTCCAAAAGTTCTTGCCTCATCAGGCACAATTGGCACAATGCGTTCTCCTATATTTTTATCCTTCAAGATATATGTCATCATTCGGACAAAAGAAATGGTTGAAGAAATTTCTTTGTCCTCAAAGCCCTGAGTGAATTTCTGGAAAATAGAATCTGATGGCTGGGAAAGTTTTTGTGTATGCCCGCGTCTTCTTGGTATTGGGCCTCCTAAGCTATCTCTGGTTTTTAAAAGGTATTGTATTTCAGGTGAATCTTTTGGAGGTTTTACATATGGAAGTTTTTCAATCTCTTTATCTGTCACTGGAATATCAAACTTGTCTCTGAAGGATTTGATATTATCAAGTGTTAATTTTTTTACTTGATGAGTTGTATTATCCGCTTCTCTTGATCCAGTCCCATAACCTTTAGTAGTAAGAGCAAGAATTACTGTTGGAGCTCCTTTTGAATTTACTGCCTTATGATAGGCAGCATAAACCTTATATGGATCATGACCCCCTCTATTTAATTTATAAATATCATCATCGGTAAGATCGTCAACCATTTCCAATACATCAGGATCTTGCCCAAAAAATTTTTCTCGAGTGTAGGCCCCGCCTTTTGCTTTAAAATTTTGAAGTTCGCCATCAACGACGGCATCCATGAGCTCTTGAAGCTTGCCTTCTTTATCCCTGGCAAAAATAGGATCCCATAATCTCCCCCATATAACTTTTATAACATTCCAACCTGAGCCTCTAAATTCCCTTTCTAGCTCATGAACAATTTTATGGTTTCCACGAACAGGCCCATCCAATCTTTGCAAATTACAATTTATTACGAAAATTAAATTCTCTAATTTTTCTCTTCCGGCTAAACCAATAGCGCCCTTCGATTCTGGTTCATCCATTTCTCCATCGCCGCAAAAAACCCAAACCTTTCTATTGTTTCTGGGGGCCAGACCTCTTGCAGAAAGATATCTCATAACATTTGCTTGATAAATTCCCATGATCGGCCCCAAACCCATTGAGACTGTTGGAAATTGCCAATAATCAGGCATTAACCATGGATGTGGATAAGATGAGATGCCAGGTTTATCGACCTCACGCCTAAAGTTGTCTAAGTCATCTTCTGATAAATAGCCCTCTAAGAAACTTCTGGCATAAATTCCTGGTGAAGAATGTCCTTGAAAATATATTAGATCCTCTTGCCCATCTTTTGAACCTTGAAAAAAATAATTAAATCCAACGTCATATAATGTTGCCGAAGAAGAAAAAGTTGCTATATGACCTCCTAAGTCATCTGAAGATTTATTTGCCCTTAAAACCATTGCTAGTGCATTCCATCTTATAAGAGATCTTATCTTACGTTCCATAAAAAGATCTCCAGGCATTTTGGCTTCTTCATTTACTGGAATTGAATTTCTAAAGGGGGTAGTTAAATTATAATTAGGAATAGTTCCTGACTCTGTTAATTTTGATGCAAGTTTACCTAGAATAAATGAGGCCCTGTCATTGCCCTCTTCGTTAATTATGTTTTCTAGAGCATCTAACCACTCTTTAAGCTCAGGGTCATTTAATTGATTGGTGGTTTTGAATTGATCTTTCAAAAATTTTTTATTTTTTTATCTGACAACGCTGTCATTATATATCGATATATCTATAACTTAACTTAATAATTGTTATTATATAATCTCTAAAAAATTTCATCAAAAGGTAAATAATTATGCGTTTTTCATATCATCCAACAATGTGCAATCCATCATTTTATTTGGAACTTGGTAAAGCTGCTGAAGCTGCTGGTTTTGATGTAATTACATTCCCAGATAGTATCTGCTATCCAAAAGAATGTGATTCAACATATCCATACAATGATGATGGCAGCAGAGAATTTTTAGATGGCGTTCCCTTCCTAGAGCCATTTTCTATCATTCCAGCTATTGCGGCTGTTACTGAGAGGCTAGAGTTTTCAACATCTGTTTATAAGCTCGCTCCAAGACAGGCTGTAACAACTGCAAAATTTGTTACCACATTAGGTGTGATGACAAACAATAGATTCCATTTTGGGGTTGGAGTTAGTCCATGGTATGAGGATTTTCTTGCTACAGGGGAGCGTTGGGAAAAAAGAGGCAAAAGAATGGATGAGCAAATCGATATTCTTAAAGGACTAATGAATGGAGAATACTTCGCTTATAAAGGTGAATTTTATGATATTCCTGAACTGAAGCTTTGCCCCGCACCTACAAAACCAGTGCCTATATTAATCGGAGGGCATTCAAAACTTGCTCTCAAAAGAGCTGCTAGGGTTGGAGATGGCTGGATAAGTGCTGGATTAAGCTTAGAAGAAACAAAAAATCTTATAGACCAGATAAATAATTACAGGGATGAATTTGGAACGTTGGATCATCCAAATTATCAGTTTCAAGTCATGGGGGAAGCAGCCTATTCAACCGAAGGAATAAAACGACTAGAAGAACTGGGCGCAACAGAAGTCATAGTTGCCTTTAGAAATACATACGAAGGCGGACCAGATGAGAGAACTCTTGATGGGATGATAGCTGAAATCAATTGGTATGCCGAAGAAGTAATTAATAAGTCTAAATAAGAATGGTCGGGATGGCCGGATTTGAACCGACGACCACCTCACCCCCAGCGAGGTGCGCTACCAGGCTGCGCTACATCCCGATTTAACTTACTTATCCTTACAATGGAAGTTAAAAATTAATGCAAATAAATTATGTGTAAATAAAAAACCTACACTTTTTAAAATTAATGATACAATAGCTTAAATTCATGCAAATATTTACTTTTGTATCTTTTTAATCTAGTTAGTGGTTTTAAAGTTAAGTAAAAAAAAACAGATAAAAGTTGCATACATGGATAGAATTAATACATAATGTCTCTTTTAGTAATAGGAGTTAAGAATAATGGCTAAAATTAAGAACAAATTTCACTACCTTCTTGCGTTGGTTATATCCGCGTTAGGTATATCTTCTAATAGTGCCCTCGCAGATGAGCCAAAACAAGCATCTTCTGAAGATGAGGCAGCTAGCGAAGCATCTGGTGGCTTAAGTGCTGGCGCAATAGCAGCAGCTGTAGCAGCAGCAGCAGCAATAGCAGCTGTTTCTGACTCTGATAGCAGTCCTGCACCGACTCCTGCACCAACTCCTGCACCGACTCCTGCACCGACTCCTGCACCGACTCCTGCACCGACTCCTGCACCAACGGTAATTGAAGAATACAATGTTTCAACAACCGAACTTGTAGCAGTTTCTACATATACAAATACTACATCTTTAGAGAATACTGGTACTACTACAGCTACCAGAGAAGTTGCTGGTACCGAAGAAGTAACAGGTGTTGTAACATCCACATCGACAGCATCAGCAACAAGTACTTCCGGCGGTGTTCTTACTGATTATAGGTATGCACTTAGAGCGGAAGCTGGACCTGATAGTTCATGGGCTGCAGCTAACCCACTTAATTCTAATGGAGAGTACTACACAGCTGCTAGTGACTATAATTCAACTGGTCTAGATGCAGATGGTGAGACCATCGTATATATTGCAACAGATGACGCAATTGCATCTAATGTTGAAGTAACCACAGAAGCAGTTGCAGCATCTGAAGAGGTTTACGTTGTTGATATTATAGAAGCTATCCCAGTGACTCTTCCTGATACAATCTATGTAGAAGAGACAACTGTATCAGTGGCTACAAGAACAAAATTAGCTGACTAATACAAAAACTAACTCCAAAAAAACCCCAATTCAATTGGGGTTTTTTTTATTTAAAATTCTATTTAATCATTTAAAGTAAAACTCTATTACCACTTTTGGTAAGCTAGGATGAATAAATTGTTCGGTTTTAATCACTCTCCCCTTTGGATCAACCCAATAGTAATTAATTCCACTAAAAGCTAATTTGCCAGATGTAAAGTCTTCTGTATAAAGCATTGAATTAAAATATTTACTATCTATACCATTCTCAGTAAGAGTAAATTGTTGAGAGATAATAGCATAAGGATTAAACAGCTCTAATAAAGTATTGCGCCTATACAGCTTACTGGAATCATAATTTATAAAAGATGAGAGTTTAATGTTCTGACTGCCGTCTAAAGTACTTACATCATACTGAAGGCCGTCAGTTTTAGTAATTCTTCCATTATTTGTGTGAATACGAGCGCCGTCTTGGGAAATCCAAACATATTTCTCTTTACTTGCTGAAGCTAAAACTGCTATAGCTACAATAGATTTCCCTATTCTAATCTTTGCAAATGAATACTTCTGCGCGTTGTAAAACTCATCATCGATAACTATATCTTTACCGTAAATAGAGTCTTTAATTGTTGCTGGAAGTTGTCCATAATCTATATAAGAGCATGAAGAAAGAACTAATAGCGTAAATATCAATTTAGTCATATAAGTCATCCCAATCCCTTTCAATAGAATATGCCTGAGCTGGTTCTGTTATTCCCCACAAATGATGAGAGTGTGTAACATATGCAGCCCCGTCTCTGGTTAGAGGTTTTAAACCCCAGCCTGCTAAACTTCTTGAGTAGTTAGTAAAGAATGCTTGCATGGGCAAATTAAAATAAAAACCTTTATCAAAACTTCCTTCGCCAAACTCTTGTTTACTAATATCAGTAAGCGAAAAAAATGCGCCTATTCTCAAGCCGCTCTTAAATCTTCTTGAAAAATCAATATTTACACCAGAATCACCTGCTAAAAATCTACCCCCCTTTACAGCAAATGTAACTTTACTTCGCGGTTCCCTATAATATAGATTAATATGGCCTGTATCGGTTGTGTAATCTAAGAATGAAAAGTCCATGTTGTAATCTCTTTGACGAACAGACCAAACTTCTGCTCCAATGGCAAAATTTCTATGCATTGGGCGAAACAAAATCTCTCCACCAATCCCACCAAACATATCTTCTAACAACCCTCCTGATATCTTTGCATACAAATCATTCCATGGATTCATGAAATAATTAACTTGCAGTCTATCAATGCTGTAATCTTTGGTCGCCTTTAAATATTTAACTATATCTGTTCTAACATGAGGCAGAACACTATCAGAAGCTAACTTTAGTTCATCAAAATTATCAAAAATGCCTATTGAAGCCTCTGTATTAATATTTAAATTACGAGAAAATTTTATCTCAGCATGACCAGCAAGCCTTGCATTTCCAAAAAAGAATCCATCTGGCCCTCCTATTTGCGCAACTAAATCGGGCTCTATTTTCCAGAATAGATAAGGATAAGCAAATGGCGGATTAAATGTGTAGTCATCTTCATTATATTTTGAAGAATTGATCTCAATTTCATTTTTAGCCAATGAGTGTATTTTATCTTTTTTATACTTATTAAAAGCTTCTCGATCTATTGAAATACTATTCATAACTGAGCCAGCATTCATTGTCTCTAGTGTAAATGTTTTAATATAATCTGGAGATACTTGATCTAATGCTTGAGTGGCTCTCCCAGAGGCCATAGCATGACTCATGTATTTATTCTGAGCATATGCAAAAGTGAGAACTTCTCCATTCCTGCTACCTTTAGATACATGTATATCATTCTCTCTTAGAACATCCATCGCCAATATCATTAAGGTTTCATCATCACCATCTGCAAGCTCTTTTCGTAATATTGGATTATCAACAGATTTAATCTTTTCAGAGCTTTTGATGACTGGATTCTTATTCCCAAACCCTGCGGATAAAGTAAAACCAAAACTCAAAGTATTACCTTTTGTAAAAGCACCATAAACCTGAATATAGTTGTTTACAGGGTAAGTAAGTCCATAGTTAATACGTGATTGGCTCTGTTTAATAGACTCAAAAGCTAGTTGAAATGATTTTCTACCAAAAGGGAACCCCTCTTCTGCATAGTCAGTGCCGTCGTACTCAATTTTAAGTTTAAGACCGCTTAAGTTTGGCAATGGAATTTCAACTCCTGCAAATACACCCATTGGCCCACTAAAATACCTACCTGGACTAAATTCCCCCCCCCTGAGTATTCTGAATAAGTGTCCTTCTATTAAAACTTGAATCTAAATTTTTTAGAGGGTTTGTAAATTTTGAGTAAGACAAATCACCCCATCCTAAACCAAAGGTTAGATCAAAATTCGTAAGGTAATTGTAACCATTAAAATATTTTGTTAAATATTTTCCTTCCAGAAAATGTTTTGGAATCTTGATTTGTTTTGATGCAACCAAATATTCAGCAGCGAAAGTAGCAGTTCCTGCAATATCTCTAATACCTAGGGCAACTTGTGGGAGATAGTCTCTCTCCTGAATCAAACGAAACTTTACATCAAACCCTTTGTCTTTGTATGTTTGATTGCCACTAAAACTTTCGACATTACTATACAGGGCATTATTTACATCAGTGTACTGATAAGAAGCTTCAAACCAGCTAAATGGATATGCAATAATGCTACCTCTGGTATATGGATCATTTTTAGACCAATGAAAGGCTATGGTTCCCTCTTCATGGAATCTAGCTGATGGCATTCTAATAAGACCAAGGGAGCCGTATTCATTATAACTTGGAGATGAGTAAGGGTATATATAATCATCAATAGAAGAAGCAGTATAAGTGCTGAAGGTCAGCGAAATAATAATGGAAAGCAGAATGCTGTTTTTCATATTAATTCACTTAACACGATCAGTTCGAAAGAATATTTGCCCGCTATCAACTATGTGCTGAATGATCTTTAGTCACTAATGCTATTTAAAGAAGCCAATGAAATTGCAAGACTGCTTAAAATAGGTGAAATAGTTGCAGCATATCTAATCCCCTCTATCTTACCAATATCTCTTGGAGCATAAATTACAGAACCTGGATAAAGTTCTATTTTTTGACTAGCAAATAAACCTTTTTTATATACATTGGAAACTCCAGAAGGATCAATAATAATAATATCTTTTTGGGCTGAATCATTTAAACCTCCAGCCATGCTGATGTAATCTTGAATATTAGAATTCGGGTTATAACTTAAATTAGTTGGTTTTTTAAAATCTCCAAAGAGATATACAACTTTTTCTAAAGGAGGAATTACAATTCTATCTTTATGTTTGAGGATAATATCTTTAGAAGGGTCCTTTTTTAATTTACTTATATTAAATTCTGCAACAACTCTACCAGTACTAATTCTAGATCTAAGCTCTTCTGCTAGTAATTTGCCAAAATCAGCTGTTATATTAATACCTGGCTGTGAAAGTCTAGCAATAATAAAATTTATAGTGTCGGAATAAGTTAATTTAGAAAAATGTTGCTCAGTATCTAGAGCTGTTTCTCTAAATAAAGCTCCTCCAAACTCATAGGCATTTTCTTTATACCCACCAGCTCTTTGTATTAGATCTCCAAGGGTCTCTGTCTCCCCTACATAATATGTTCCAGGCCTTTCTACCATACCTTCTAATACAACTTCTTTAGCCGGCTCAAGACTGTTTTTATATGAGGGAACTAACACAATATCTCTTGGCTTTAATACAAAAGATTTAAGATCTTTTAATGGCAAATCAATAATTTGCTGAGAACTAAGATCATTTCTCTTAATATAAACACTGTCATATCCATTAAAGGAGGCTGAAAAATTACCTGCATATTTAACTAAGTCTTCGGCGGTCTCGCCAGGGAGAGCTTCAAAGATAGCTTGAGTATTAACACCGCCAGAAACTGGAACGCTGTTTTGTATGGGGTGAACAAAGAGAACATCGCCAGACTGCATATCTTGATCAAAATTTATATCTCCAAAAATAAAAATTTTATACAAATCAATTAATTGAAGCGTTTCACCATTTCTTTTATGTTCTATTTTTCTATAGGATCCATTCTCTGAAATTCCGCCAGCTACATTTAGGGCTGTTAAAATATTTGAACCGCCTCCAAGAGTAAAGATACCTGGGCTCACAACACCACCCAACAAAATAACATCTATGTCCCGAATTTTTGTTAATGATAGAAAGCTAAGAACACCAGGAGAAGTTTTTTCTAAATATTGAGCAACGGCTTCCTCTGCTTCATCCAATGTTAATCCAGCGATCCGTAACTTTCCAATATTTGGAATAGTGATAGTGCCATCTCTTTGCACCATTTGTTCCTCTGAGCTAGCGCTTGAAACTTTAGTTGTGCCTGTAAGCATTAATTGGAATTTATCTCCAACACCCACAACATACTTTCCAGATGCGCTAGGAACATTAACTGGCATAAAAGATGCTTGTATGGTGCTAAAGAAACTATCACCAAATCTCTCAAGTCCGCCTTTTTTAGGAGCGCCTTCTACCTCATCTAACCTCTTTTCAATGGCTTTTAATTCATACCTAACTTTTTCAAGAATATCTTTGCTTTTTGTAAAGCGTATATCAGCACGAAATAGTTTTTCTAACTCTTCTTCTTTTTGAACAGCGTTATTAAGCCTTAATTCATCTGCTACTGATGGCGGAAGTCCAGCAAGAAATTCTTCAGTTAAAGGCATAGCGGCCTGTCCAAACAATTTAGATGGAATAAATAAACAAAATAAAAATACAGAAGGTAGAAAGAATTTATTCATATTGTTCATGTGATGTCTCATAGAAATTTAATACGGAATTATAGCTTATATTTTTTAAATATAAGATGTTAAATGCGTTCATAATCACCGATCTGAACAAACTAAGAAGAATATTTTGCAGTATTAGCATTAAAATTCTGAGGTCTCATTAAAAAAATAAAAATAAAAATTAGTTAACTCCAAAAATATCTCTAGTGAATGTTTTTTCTTTTACATCTTCAAGATCTTTGGTACGTCGGTTTGAAATAATTAGCTGAGACTGCAATTTGAAATCATTTAAATTTTTGCAGATCTTCCATCCTAAATATTCAGATTTATCTATCAACGGTTCAAATATTATGACTGAAATGCCCTGATCACATAATTTTTTAATTAAATCAATAACTGCTGATCCTCTAAAATTCTTTGATTTTTCTTTCATAATTAAACGATAAACACCGACTACCTTAATTTTATTTAACTTGATGTGGTTAACCAGAAAATCTTTTCTTGTTTCATTTGCAGAAATTATCGCTCCAATAAGTTCCTGAGGAATATCGGAATAATTTGAAAGCAATTGTTTTGTATCCTTTGGTAAGCAATAACCTCCATAACCAAATGATGGATTGTTATAATACCTTCCTATCCTTGGGTCTAAAGAAACACCATCTATAATCTTTTTTGCATGTAAGTTCTTAGCCAAGGCAAAGCTATCAAGCTCATTAAAAAAAGCTACACGCATTGCAAGAAATGTATTTGAAAATAATTTAATTGCCTCGGCTTCTGAGGAGCTAACAAATAAAACTTCCGGATCTTTGGTATCTGAAATTCCTACTAAAATTTTTGAAAATAATTTAGAATCTTTGCAATTTCCTCCTACAACAATTCTTGATGGATGCAGGTTATCGTTTACAGCTTGACCCTCTCTCAAGAATTCTGGAGAAAAGATTATTCTGTTAGTGCCCAGTCTTTCATTGAGATCATTAGTAAAGCCAACTGGGACTGTTGATTTTATGACAATCAAGCCTTTAGAAGAGTGCTTCAGAATATCAATTACAACTTTTTCTACCGAAGATGTATCAAAAAAATTTGAGCCATCATTAAAATCAGTAGGAGTTGCGACTATAAAGAAATCTTTGTTTTTATATGCTTTTGATGATGGCTTGGCAGCCTCTAATTTTAAATTTAATTTTTTATCTTGGAATATATTATTAACTTCAATTTCATCAATCGGAGACTCTTTTAGGTTAATTTTTTTTATTTTGGATGTATCAATATCTAAGATATGAATATAATGACCAGACTTGGCTAATAAAACTGCAAGCGACATACCTACATAACCTGCTCCTATAACTGCTATATTAGCCAATTCAAAATCCTGAAGTATAAAAATTGATAGATATGAGTAGTTTGAGGAAATAATTTTTTCTCAACTAATAAACTCATTTCCTACAATACTCCTTGAAAGATTGAGCCTTAGAATCTCTATCAGAAACAGTTATATCGATATCTTCAGGCCATAAAATTTGAAGATCAGGATCTTTCCAGTGTATTGATCCCTCATCTTCTGGATCATAGATTTGAGTGCATTTATACTGGAAATCTGCTACTTCAGATAAAACTAAAAACCCATGCGCAAACCCTGGTGGCATCCATAATTGATGAAAATTTGTATCTGAAAGGTTAAATAATTCAGATTTTCCAAATGTTCTTGAGTCAGCTCTTAAGTCTACAGCAACATCTAAAACAGAGCCTCTTGAGACTCTTACAAGTTTGCCTTGGGGTTTTTGTATTTGGAAATGTAATCCTCTTAATACCCCTTTTGAAGATCGTGAATGATTATCTTGAACAAAGTCTTTTTCTATACCTATTATTTCTTTATAGTTCTGATGCTTAAAAGTTTCAAGAAAAAATCCCCTGGAATCACTATATACCTTAGGCTCAATAACAAAACAATCTTCTAGACTGGTGGGAATGACCTTCATATTTTCTTCTTTAAGATCTTGTAAAGATATTTTCCATAAATAGAATTACCATATTTTTGAGCTTGTTGCTCAAGCTGAGAGGCAGAAATCCAATCTTGCAAATAAGATATTTCTTCCAAACAAGCTATTTTTAAACCTTGTCTTTTTTCAACCATTTGAACAAACATTCCAGCTTCAAGCAAAGAATCAGGAGTTCCTGTATCAAGCCATGCAAAACCTCTACCCAAGATAATTGCTTCCAAAGAAGCATTGCTCAAATAAGTAGAGTTTATATCTGTAATTTCTAACTCACCTCTATCAGATGGTTGCAAATCTGATGCTACATCAACTACTTGATTATCATAAAAATAAAGACCAGTTATTGCATAATTAGATTTGGGTTGTGCAGGCTTTTCTTCTAAGTCAATGACATTATTGGTAGCATCTAACTCCATAACACCAAATCGTTCGGGATCTTCAACATAGTAGCCAAAAATTGTTGCGCCTTCATTTTTATTAGCAGCTTGCACTAATGCGTCTGAAAAATTAGGGCCAAAAAAAATATTATCTCCTAGGACCAAGGAAACATTATCATTGCCTATAAAATCTTTTCCAATAAGAAAGGCTTGTGCTAATCCATCAGGTGATGGCTGTATAGCATAATTTATTGAGAGTCCAAATTGCGAACCATCCCCTAAAAGCTGTTCATAAAATGGAAGGTCTACTGGGGTTGAGATAATTAATATATCTCTTATACCAGCGAGCATGTGAACAGAAAGAGGGTAATAAATCATCGGCTTATCATAAACGGGCAAAAGCTGCTTAGAGGTTCCTCGAGTGATAGGGTGAAGCCTAGAACCAGAACCTCCTGCTAAAATAATTCCTTTATATTTTTTTTTATTCATAAATTCAGTTATTTTAATTCCCCAATCCTATCTAGTTTATATTGACCACTTAAAACTCTTTCCCACCATTGAGTATTATCTAAATACCATTTAACAGTCTTTAATAATCCAGTCTCAAACGTCTCCTTAGGCTTCCATCCAAGCTCAGATGTGATTTTAGACGAATCAATAGCATACCTCTTGTCATGCCCAGGGCGATCAGATACAAATGATATTAAATCTTTATATGATTTTATATCATTAGATTTTTTGGGGGCTACCTTATCGAGAATATCACAAACACTCTCTACAACTTCTATGTTCTTTTTTTCATTATATCCGCCAATATTATAAGTTTGTCCTATATCACCTTTCTTCACTACTAAATTGAGAGCATATGCATGATCTTCAACATATAGCCAATCACGAATTTGATCACCCTTGCCATATACCGGAATTGGCTTTCCATGCAATGCATTGAGGATCGTATGAGGAATTAATTTCTCAGGAAAATGAAAAGGCCCATAATTATTAGAGCAATTTGTAATTATAAAAGGAATTTTAAATGTTCTGCCCCAAGCTCTAACTAGATGATCAGAGCCAGCTTTTGAAGCTGAATATGGTGAACTTGGTGAGTAAGGCGTCTCTTCAGTGAATAAATCTTTTGTTCCAAATAAATCTCCGTAGACTTCATCTGTTGAGATATGGTGAAACCTAAAAATCTCTTGTTCATCTTTTGGAATTGAACCAAGATAGAATCTAGCTGCTTCAAGCAAGTTATAAGTTCCAATTAAATTTGTTTGTATGAATGTACCAGGAGAATCAATTGATCTATCAACATGACTTTCAGCTGCCAAATGCATAATATAGTTTGGCTTAAAAGAATTAATAGCATCACTTAATGCATCGAAATTACAAATATTAATTTGGTTAAAAGAGTAATTTGGTTGATCTTGAACAGATGCCAATGAATCTAAGTTGCCTGCATAAGTCAGATTATCAAC
>CABXNE010000011.1 GCA_902513515.1 uncultured SAR86 cluster bacterium | reverse complement strand
TCATTTTAAAAATTATCAATTTTTATATTCGTGAGTTTTAAATTTTTTAATATCGTTCTTATTTTTACTTTTGTATTTAATTCTCTTATTGCTCAAGAAGTTGAAGAAATCATTTCGGTTGCTTCATATATCAAATCAAGCGAACTTGATGCCTCGCCTGTAGATGTTATTTCTGCCGAAGAGTTTAAAAATTTAAGAGTATCCACTGTTGCTGAGCTTAGCAAATACCTAAGTGTTTCCTCTGGTTCCCATTTTCAAACTAATGCCTTAGATGGTGTTGATCAAGGTATGTCTGCAATAACACTGCGCGGGTTAGATCATGCCTCAACGTTAGTTTTAATAAATAAAAAACGTCAGACTCATGCTGGCACACCATCCCATGAAGGAGAGGGCTATATTGATGTAAATATTATTCCTGAAATAGCTCTTAATAGGATTGAGATTTTAAAAGATGGAGCTACATCGTTATATGGGTCTGATGCAGTTGCGGGCGTTATTAATTTTCAAACTTATAAAAAATTTAATGGTTTGCGGGTAGCATTTGGCAGTCAAAAGACCACAAATTATGATCAAAAAGATAATTCTGTAGGTGCGCTTTTGGGAGGAGATGCTTTTGGAGGAAACTATGTTTTTGCTTTAAGCACTTTAAATAAATCTCCACTAAATGCTTCAAGAATTCCTAGGTTTGCGGAATTGGGTTTAAGCGGTCTAGGGAACAGCTTTAAAGTTACGCAAGCAGATTCGGTGGGATCTGGACCCTATGCTGGAAACTATAACAAGAGTCAAACAGTTCCAGATCCAAGCTGCGTCCAAAATGGAGGCGTGTTAGCCGGACCAAGATGTAAATTTCTATATGGCGAAAGGTTTAATATAGTAAATGATGAAGACCACTTAAAAGGATATCTGCATTTTGAAAAGTTAGACTCAAATATTGATTACTCAATGACCTTGCTTATTGCTTCCATTGATGTGAATGACAATCCACAATCTCCTTCTTATCCAGCTTTATCATATTTATCTAAAAAAATTCTTCCAGGGCAGGGAGGCAGTCCATTTAGTGTCCCAGTGATTTGGTATGGGAGACCTTTGGGCTCTGCTTTTCCATCGCCCAATTCACCCAAGGATATTTCACAATATCATTTAAGCAATAGCTTGATATTTGATATCTCTGAAGATCTGAATTTTGAGCTGTCCTTGACTGCTAGTGAGCATGAGAATAAACACAATCGCCCAGACACTATTGAATCAAGATTTGAAGCTGCAATCTTGGGTCAAGGTGGGCCAAGCGGTAACGAACAATGGAATATATTTTTACCCTTGGAAAATTCTGCCAGCTTAATTAATTACATCAAAGGATCAGAGACCTCAATTAAAACTGGAAGTCTTATATCTTTGGATGGAATCTTCACGGGCCGCAAAAATGGAATTGATTTTGCCCTTGGTTTTCAACTTAACTCAGAGGATCTTGAGATTAATTATTCCGAGGGAAGCAGGGCTTCATTTGATTCAGATGGAAAGTTAACTAAAGGTGCTGATTTATTATTTTTAGGTGGCGGTAAAAATGTTAAAACTAATAGAGATAAACAAGCTATTTTCTTCGAGACTAATAAAAACTTTGGAGATAGCTTAGATGTTATTTTATCTGGACGTTATGAAAAACTAGAGAATGATTCTTCGTTTGATCCAAAATTCTCATTTAAGTACGCGAACGCAGAAAGATTTTTATTAAGAGGCTCAATTGGAACTTCTTTCACTACACCCTCAATGGCGCAAATGTTCTCATCTGAGATACAGCTTGGAAGTGTTAGAGATATAAATGATTTGCCATTTGTACGTTTGGCACTTTTGGGTAATCCAAATTTAAAACCCGCGAGCTCAGAAAATGTGAGTGTTGGGTTTATATGGAATATTTCAGATGGAGTTGATTTAACTCTAGATTATTGGGCGATTGATTATGAAAATCGAATCGAAGTAGAGAGCGCTCAAGTATTGCTTAATAGTAATCCTTATGCAGCAAGCGTAACAAGAAATCAATTTGGAGAATTAATTGCTGTTAGTACTTCATATTTCAATGAAGAAAAAACTGAAGTTAATGGAATTGATTTAGAGGTGAACTATTTTAAACCTACTCAATACGGAGACTTTAATTATTCTGTCCAAGCAACTCAATTATCTGAATTCTTAACACCCGAGCATCATGACGAAGATGACCATACAGAACATTCGATCATGGTTAACAGAGTTGGTAAGTTCAACTATGATGCTCACACTCACTCATTGCCGAAATTAAGGTTAAATACTTTCTTAAGCTGGTCATTAGATAACTTGGTTTTTGGAATGAACACTAGGTATGTAGATGGATATTCTAATGAACGTCAGATTCCTGCATCTGCCATAAGTCTTGGTTATACAAGTTACATCAAATCATTTTTAGTGCATGATTTTTCAATTAAAAAATCTGTTCAACTATCAACTGGGGAGTTACAACTAGGTCTTGGAGTGATAAATGCTTTTGATAAAAAAGCGCCGTTGCTATATGACGCTCCTGACTTTAGTTTTGATACTCGGGTACATGATCCAAGAGGGCGATTAATTAATATTACCGTAGAATTTAATCTTTAAAAAAATATCATGAGTGTATTTAAAATACCCATCATATTTTTTGAATTTCATCTCTTATCTGCTATAAAGTTGAGATGAGATTTTATGTTTTAAATCACCAATAATAATGAGAATAGAGATAGATCAAACAAGCGATGAACTGATGACAGGCCCCGGAGATCTTTACGCAAAAGAGATTTCAGGAGCTGGAAATGCCTTTGCATATGCAATTTATGAACACAGTAAACTTCCTTTGAGAGTTTTTGAGGCTGCCCGAATAGCCACTGCAATGATTAATGGATGCAAAATATGCATGACTTGGCAATCAAAGAGAGATGTTCATCAGATGGGTATCTCTGAAGGCGTCATCACCAATGGAGAAGCACCAGATGAAGAATTTTATGCCAAGCTTTTGAACAATAATTTAGAGGATCTAACTGAAAAAGAATTAATTGCTGTCAAGTTTGCTAATGCAATGGGGGAGAATCCCAAGAAATTATCAAAGGATGAGAAATTCTGGACTGAGGTGAAGAGAGTATTCTCAGATGCAGAGATTACTGATCTAACATATTGTATTGCTGGCTGGATGGGGATGGGTAGGGTGGCCCATGTTTTAGGATTAGATAGCAATTGTGAGATATAGAAACCATGAAAGATGATAGTGAATTAGAAAAAGATTTTAAAACGGCAAGATATATCTATGTTTCAATCTATCTTGGATTAATAGTCACCTTGTTCATAGTATTTTTCTAGATTTTCAGAAAGATGGTGCCGGCACCAAGAGTTGAACTCTGGACCTGATGATTACAAATCCTTACTTTTGTATTATATTTTTTTTACTGTTATTGTTTAAAGAGTATTTAAATAAATCTGCATGAATAAATCTTTAGCTAAAATCTTAATGTATCTTACCGGTACTTATGCTTTGTTTGGTTATGCATTCCTTTTAATATGGTTCATAGGCATCATGCTGAACTTAGTTTTAGGGGAAATGTCTTTTTTACCTCCACTGCTTCAAAATACCATCTCTTTAATTGAAACACTGATGATTAGTGGTTTCACAGGCTTAATTGTGGCTTTGATTTTTGTTGGACAGTTCTTTTTTGCCTACCATGCACATAATGTATTTAACAGGCTTAGCAAGATAGATACAGCATATACAACAAAGGAACGCGAGGAATACATTACCTACCTTATTTTGATAATTCTTTTTCTTATTTACTTACTATAAATATAAAAGGGAAGATGGTGCCGGCACCAAGAGTTGAACTCGGGACCTGATGATTACAAATCAACTGCTCTACCAACTGAGCTATACCGGCAAAAAAAAATTATTATATACTTTTTATCAAATTGGGAAAGAGCAATTTGTTCCGCCTATTCCGCAATACCCATTTGGGTTTTTGTCTAGGTATTGCTGATGATATTCCTCGGCTAAAAAGTATTCACCTTCAACTTTAATTTCAGTAGTTATGTTTCCAAGCCCAGAATCATGCAAAGCATTTTGATATTGCTTCAAGCTATCTTGAGCAATTTCTTTATCAGAATTTTTGTTGCAATAAATCGTTGATCTGTATTGAGTTCCAATATCATTACCTTGCCTCATACCCTGAGTGGGATCATGACATTCCCAGAAAACTTTTAATAAATTCATTAAAGAAATCTGTAGTGGATCATAATCAACCTTTACAACCTCAGCATGACCAGTAATTCCAGCACATACAAGTTCATAGGTTGGGTCAGCGTGATCCCCGCCTGCATACCCAACCGATGTCATAACCACTCCTGGCAATAACCAAAATTTTCTTTCAACCCCCCAAAAGCAACCTGCACCAAATATTATTGAATCAATTGAAGTTGATTGATTGTGATTAATTTCTGTTTTAAAAATTGTATGAATCATTAATTTAATACACTCCTTTAATTGAGCATTCACCTGAGCTGATTAACTTAAGCTCACTTTTTGTTTGTAAAAGCATCTTACCTTCCTCATTGATTCCTTTAAAGATACCAATTTCAATATCCCTTTGATTATTTGATACAGCTTTTAATTCTGTATCCATATGCATGCATCTTTTTTCCCATTCAGTCTTCCAGTTTTCATAACCATTCTCTGAATAATTGATAATGCCCCGTAAAATGCTATTAATTAGTTTTTCTCGTGGCAGAATATCTGCTAGCTCACTAATTTCTCCCCACCATGATTCTTTTTTGGGTAAGGAGTAGTTAATCCCAATTCCAACTATGAATTCAACTTCATCTGCATTTATTTCAGACTCAATTAATATTCCACATATTTTCTTTTTTTTGATCAATAAATCATTTGGCCATTTAAGACCTGCATTAATTTTTTGACCTGAGACTGAATCCATAGCCTCTGAGATTAAAAGCCCTATGATGAGGCTAAGCGGGGCAGGGTTCTTGTCTATAAATTTTATACTCATATAGATATTTCCCGCATCTGGGCTATACCATTCTTTGCCCTGCCGTCCTCTGCCAGCAGTTTGCTCTTCAGAGATCACAATAAGGTAATCTTTGTTTAGTAACTTTTCCTTTGCAAAAGTGTTCGTTGAATCCACTGTATTTAGTAGATAAAAGTCTATATTTTCTAGATTTAAGCCTTTAAAAACTTCTTTTTGTGTTAATTTGTCCAAGTTATGAATAATCTAGTTGACTTCAGCTCATTCTAGAACAAAAATAGCACCCTTGAAATGGAGGAGTGGCCGAGTGGTTAAAGGCGGCAGACTGTAAATCTGTTCTCTACGAGTACGTTGGTTCGAATCCAGCCTCCTCCACCATTTTTTAATAGAATATTTACTGCAAAAAAGGTTGAGTTTATCGATTTTTAAGGGGATAATACGCCACCTTAAATTTGGATACTGTAATTCGGGCTCATATAGCTCAGCGGTAGAGCACTTGCTTGGTAAGTAAGAGGTCACCGGTTCAAGTCCGGTTATGAGCTCCATTTTATAGGTAAATTTTAGAGTTAATTTCAAATAAAGAGAGGCAAGAAATGGCTAGAGAAAAATACGAAAGAACGTTACCCCATGTAAACGTGGGAACAATTGGTCACGTTGATCATGGTAAAACTACGCTTACCGCAGCGCTAACTAAAGTATGTGCTGAAGTTTATGGTGGTGAAGCAGTCGCATTTGATGGTATTGATAACGCTCCCGAAGAAAGAGAACGTGGTATCACCATTGCAACGTCACACGTTGAGTATGTTTCAACAACAAGACACTACGCGCACGTTGATTGTCCTGGCCATGCTGATTACGTTAAAAATATGATTACAGGTGCTGCTCAGATGGATGGAGCAATTCTTGTGGTAAGTGCTGCAGATGGTCCTATGCCTCAGACTAGAGAACACATCTTGCTAGCTCGTCAGGTTGGTGTTCCAAAAATCGTAGTTTTCTTAAACAAAGCTGATCAAGTTGATGATGCTGAATTACAAGAACTTGTAGAAATGGAAATAAGAGAACTACTTAATGAATATGATTTCCCAGGTGACGATACACCTATTATTACTGGCAGTGCTTTAAAAGCTCTAGAAGGTGATACTTCTGAAATTGGTGTTGATGCAGTGACTAAGCTTGTTGAGGCTTTAGATACATTTGTTCCAGAGCCAGAAAGAGAAGTTGACAAGCCATTCTTAATGCCTGTTGAAGATGTATTTACGATCTCAGGAAGAGGAACTGTTGTAACAGGAAGGATTGAACAAGGAATTGTGAAAACCGGTGATCCATTAGAAATCGTAGGTATTTCAGACACAACAGCAACAACATGTACTGGTGTTGAGATGTTTAGAAAATCTCTTGATGAGGGAAGAGCTGGTGAAAACTGTGGGGTTTTATTAAGAGGCATCGAAAGAGATGCAGTAGAGAGAGGGCAAGTATTAAGTGCGCCAGGTTCTATCAATCCTCATACAGAATTTGAAGCAGAAATTTATGTACTCAGCAAAGAAGAGGGCGGAAGACATACACCTTTCTTTAGCAATTACAGACCTCAATTTTACTTTAGAACTACTGATGTAACTGGTGCTTGCGTATTACCTGATGGTGTTGAGATGGTTATGCCGGGAGATAACATTAAGATGACAGTAACTCTTATTGCTCCAATTGCTATGGATGAAGGATTGAAGTTTGCAATTAGAGAAGGTGGAAGAACCGTCGGAGCTGGTGTAGTCGCGAAGATTATTAAGTAATTTAACAATTTTACAATTTTGCCGAGTTTAAAGCTCGGCATTTTTGTCTCTATTTATAGGAGAAAATTTAGGCCAGTAGCTCAACTGGTAGAGCGACGGTCTCCAAAACCGTAGGTTGGGGGTTCAAGTCCCTCCTGGCCTGCCAAGGAGCTGGTTTAAAGAAGAAATATGGCAAAGGGTAAAGCATCAAACATTGCCGATAAGATCAAATGGCTTCTGTCCATCAGCATCTTTTCTGCTGCTATTGTTGGTAATGGCTATTACACAGAAGTTGCTTTTCTCTATAGGGTTCTTGGGGTTGTCGCTCTTTTTATTCTTGCAACCATAATTCTCGCCACAACAGTTTTTGGAAAAGGAGCTGTCTCTCTTATGAGGGAATCCAGAACGGAAATGAGAAGAGTGGTTTGGCCTACAAGGATGGAGACAACTCAAACTTTTATGGTGGTTTTTGGTTCTATAGTTGTCCTTTGTTTATTTTTTTGGGCGCTCGAATCTCTTTTAAGCTGGCTAACAAAATTAATTTTAGGATAGTAATAAAGTGAATTGGTACGTGATCATGGCATATTCTGGGTACGAGCTTAAGGTTAAAGCTGCCCTTGAAGAGCGAATTGAGCTTGCTGGCTTGAAAGATCAATTTGGAGAAATCTTAGTTCCAACTGAGTCAGTTGTTGAGTTAAAAAGCGGGGCTAAGAAAAAGACAGAACGTAAATTTTTCCCAGGCTACATTTTAATCGAGATGGAAATGAATGATGACACTTGGCAGTTAGTTAAGCACACCCCAAGAGTAAGCTCATTTGTCGGCGGCAAAAAAGATAAACCTTCCCCAATTTCAAAAAGCGATGTTGACAACATTCTCAATAGAATTGAGGTTGGAGAGGAAGCTCCAAGACCTAAAACTTTATTTGAGCCAGGCGAAGTTATTAGAGTTTGTGATGGACCCTTTAATGATTTTAATGGGATTGTCGAAGAAGTTGACTATGAAAGAAGTAGTGTAAAAGTTTCGGTTCAAATTCTTGGAAGATCCACCCCAGTTCAATTAGATTTCATACAAATAGAGAAAACATAATGGCAAAGAAAGTAGCAACAATTTTAAAACTACAAATACCTGCAGGCGCAGCAAATCCAAGCCCTCCAGTCGGACCAGCTCTTGGCCAAGCAGCAGTTAATATAATGGATTTCTGTAATGCATTTAATGCTGAAACTCAAAACATGGAAAAAGGGTTAACACTTCCTGTTGTCATAACTGTATACGAAGATAAATCATTTACTTTTGAAGTTAAGTCAGCACCAGCATCAGTTCTCATAAAGAAGGCTGCAGGAATAAGCAAGGGAAGCGGCGAGCCAAATAGAGAAAAAGTTGGCTCAATAACAAGAGCTCAACTAGAAGAGATCGTTACAGCAAAACAAAAAGATTTAAATGCAAATGATATGGATCAGGCAGTCAAAATTATTGCAGGCACTGCAAGAAGCATGGGAGTAGAAGTGAAATAATGACTAAGCTTACAAAGAAGAAAAAACAATTGTTGGAGCTTGTTGATCCAGAGAATACTTACTCATTAGAAGAGGCAATGAATATATTTCAAACGGTTAAATCGAATAAGTTTGATGAATCTGTGGATATAGCACTTAGATTAGGTATCGACCCAGGTAAATCTGACCAGAATGTCAGAGGCGCCATCACGCTTCCTCATTCGCTAGGCAAAAAGGTTACTGTTGCAGTTTTTGCTGATGGAGACCAAGCAAAGGAAGCTGATGATGCAGGAGCAGAATTTGTTGGTATGGAAGATTTAGCAGAGAGATTTAAAAAAGAAGAAATTGATGTTGATGTGGTAATTTCCTCACAAGCCGCTATGAAAATAGTTGGTCAATTAGGTCAGGTTTTGGGACCAAAAGGCCTAATGCCTAATCCTAAGACAGGAACAGTAACCGAAAAAGTTGGTGAAGCAATTAATAATGCTAAATCAGGCCAAGTTCGTTTTAGAACAGATAAAAATGGAATATTGCATGGATGCATAGGAAAAGTTTCATTTTCATTCAGCCAAATTCAAGAAAATGCAGCGGCTATGCTTGAAGAAGTAAAGAAGTTAAAGCCAGCTACTGCTAAAGGTATATATATTCGAAGTGTTGCTTTGAGTAGCACTATGGGGCCAGGGGTAAAAGTTACTCCTGCGTCGTTAGTTGTATAAGTTTTAGGGTCTTTTTTGACCTTAGATTGTTGCGATAATCGCAGCCGTCAAAGACCGTAGGTGCGAAAGCTTAATTTCCTACGTAGGTGGTGTTCAAATTGCGTAGGCGGTTTGTCACTGATTAGCCGAAAGGCATTAATAGGAGAATTGCTGTGGCGTTAGCTAGAGAAGATAAAGAGAGAATAGTTCAAGAAGTTAAGGAAGTTTCGGCTTCTGCGTCTTCACTTGTGATTTCAGATGCCAGAGGCCTTAAGGTTTCTGAGTTAACTGAAATTAGAAAACAAGGAACAGAATCTGGAGTTCATATTCAGGTTATAAAAAACTCTCTTGCAAAATTGGCATTTGAAGGCACTGACTTTGGTTGTACTGATGAAGTGTTAACAGGTCCCTCACTTTTTGCTTTCTCATATGCTGAGCCAGGTGCAGCAGCGAAGATGTTAAAAACTTACGCAAAAAACTTTGAAGCTCTTGAGATCAAAGCTTTAGTTGTGGAAGGGCAACTTCTTGATGGATCACAAATTGATGTTCTTGCATCTCTGCCATCACGAGAAGAAGCACTAACTCTTATTGCTGCAGTGCTACAAGCGCCTATAGGTAAATTTGCAACACTTCTTAACGAAGTGCCAAGCAAATTAGCTAGGGTTCTTTCTGCAGTTCGAGACAACAAACAGGCTAACGCCTAAATCTAGGAGAGAAAAATGGCAATATCTAAAGACGATATTCTAAGCGCGATAGAAGAAATGTCCGTAATGGACTTGGTTGAACTTATTTCAGCTATAGAGGAGAAATTCGGTGTTACTGCAGCTGCTGCTGTAGCCGCTGCTCCTGCTGCTGCTGGCGGTGATGCTGGCGAGGCTGCTGAAGAGAAAGATGACTTTGATGTAGTTTTGACTGCAGCTGGTGATCAAAAAGTTCAAGTAATTAAAGCTGTACGTGCTATTACTGGACTTGGATTGAAAGAAGCTAAAGATTTAGTTGATGGCGCTCCTAACACTTTGAAAGAAGCTGTTAAGAAAGCTGATGCTGAAGAAATGCTTAAGCAACTAACTGAGGCAGGAGCCACAGGAGAGCTTAAATAATCTTTCACTTTCAATAATACATTTTTAAAGGGCGACATATGTCATATAGCTATACAGAAAAAAGAAGAATAAGAAAAAACTTCGGAAGACTTCCAAAAGTCATGAAGCTTCCTAAACTTATTGAGACTCAGCTTGAATCGTACTCACAGTTCCTTCAACAGCACGTTGAAGCAGGCGCAAGAGAAAATAAAGGTCTTGAGGAAGTTTTTCAAACTCTTTTTCCTATTACTAGTGTGTCTGGCAATGCTGCCCTTGAATATGTTTCATATGGGTTAGGAAAACCTGGCTACACAGTTCAAGAATGCTTAATTCAAGGTTTAAGCTATTCAGCTCCCCTACGAATTGTGGTCCGTTTAGTAATTTACGATCGAGATACAAACTTCCAAGAAGTTAAAGATGTTAAAGAGGGCGAGGTTTTTATGGGCGAGGTTCCATTGATGACTGAAAATGGTTCATTTGTTATCAACGGCACAGAAAGAGTTGTAGTTAACCAACTGCATAGATCGCCAGGTGTTTTCTTTGATCATGATAAAGGCAAAACTCATTCATCAGGTAAAGTACTCTATTCTGCCCGTATCATTCCTTATAGAGGCTCATGGTTAGATTTTGAATTTGATCCAAAAGACAATCTATTTTGTAGAATTGACAGAAGAAGAAAAATTCCAGCTACCATTATCTTAAAAGCTATGGATATGGGTACTGAGGAAATTCTTCAGCATTTTTATGAAATTGATACTGTTCAAATAGAAAAAGCTGGAGTATGTATTGAATTAATTCCATCCAGGCTGAGAGGTCAAACTTTACCTGTCGATCTAAAAATTAGATCAAAAGTAGTTGTTGAAGCAAACAAGCGAATTACCGCAAGACATGTCCGCGAGCTTGAGCAAGCTAAAATGACTGCGCTTAAAGTTGAAGATGATTTTTTAATTGGGAAAGTTCTCGCAAAAGATTTATTTGATCAAGAGACTGGTGAAGTCTTAGTCTCAGCAAACACAGAACTAGACCAATTAATAATTGAATCTTTGCGGGAAGCAAATATAACTGAACTTCACACTCTATATATTAATGAGCTTGATAAAGGCCCATACATATCTACAACACTGAGAGCTGACCCCACTTCAAACAAGTTAGAAGCATTGGTTGAGATATATAGAATGATGAGACCAGGGGAGCCACCAACAAAGGATTCAGCCGAGCAATTATTTCAAAATCTATTTTTTAATCATGAGCGCTATGATCTTTCTGAAGTTGGTAGAATGAAATTTAATCGTAGATTAAAAATAGATGCTACAAAAGAAAACCCTGGAATCCTAGATCTTGATGACATCTTGCGTGTTATGAAAGGAATAGTGGCTATAAGGGACGGGCATGACACAGTTGATGATATTGATCATTTGGGCAACAGACGAGTTAGATCTGTAGGAGAAATGACTGCTAACCAATTTAGGGTTGGTTTAATAAGGGTAGAGCGAGCTGTAAGGGAAAGGCTAAGCATGGCTGAAGCTGATGAGCTTGGTCCACAAGATCTTATCAATGCAAAACCTGTCACTGCAGCCATTAAAGAATTTTTTGGCTCAAGCCAGCTGTCTCAGTTTATGGATCAGAATAATCCTTTATCGGAAATAACTCATAAGCGAAGAGTTTCAGCTCTTGGACCAGGCGGCTTAACCAGAGAGCGTGCAGGTTTTGAAGTCAGGGACGTTCATCCAACTCATTATGGAAGATTGTGTCCAATTGAAACGCCTGAGGGGCCAAATATTGGACTGATTAACTCATTTGCATGTTACTCAAGAACCAACTCTTTCGGATTTATTGAAAGTCCATATAGAAAAGTCGTTAAAGGTAAGGTTACTAATGATATTATTTACCTTTCTGCAATCGATGAGGGAGAGCATATTATTGCTCAGGCAAATGCAGCATTAGATAAATCAGGAAAGTTTGCAGATGATCTTGTGCCAGTTCGACACAATGGTGATTCTGCCTTGATGAGTCCAGAAAGAATTGATTTAATGGATGTAGCACCCCAACAGGTTGTTTCTGTTGCTGCTTCTTTAATTCCTTTTCTTGAGCATGATGATGCTAATAGAGCCCTAATGGGTTCAAACATGATGCGTCAAGCTGTTCCAGTACTAAAGCCTGAGAAACCTCTTGTTGGAACTGGTTTTGAGACAGTTGTTGCCGGTGATTCTGGTGTTTGTGTTGTGGCTAAGAATAATGGCGTGGTCGAGAATGTTGATGCCGCAAGAATTGTTGTTCGTGTAACTGATTCTAAGAATTCAAATAATGCTGTTGATATTTACAACCTCACAAAGTACACAAGATCAAATCAAAATACTTGTATCAATCAGAGACCTCTGGTTTCAATTGGAGATAAAATAAAATTTGGAGACATTCTTGCAGACGGACCATCAGTAGACAATGGTGAATTAGCATTAGGTCAAAACATCCGAATAGCTTTTATGCCTTGGAATGGATATAACTTTGAAGATTCTATTTTGATGTCTGAAAAAGTTTCACGAGAAGATAGATTTACTTCTATTCACATACAGGAACTAACTTGTATTTCAAGGGACACAAAACTTGGCTCAGAGGAGATTACAGCTGATATTCCCAATGTTGGAGAAGGATCCCTTGGAAAGCTTGATGAATGTGGGATGGTTTATGTCGGCGCTGAAGTCAAAGCTGGAGATATTTTGGTTGGTAAAATTACCCCTAAAGGTGAAACTCAATTATCGCCTGAAGAAAAGCTATTACGTGCAATTTTTGGAGAAAAAGCCTCTGATGTAAAAGATACATCATTGAGAGTTCCATCAAGTATTAACGGTACTGTTATTGGAGTTGAAGTCTTCACTAGGGATGGAATGGAGAAAGATGAGAGAACTCAGTCAATTGAAGCTGATCATTTATCTGTTGCAAAAAAAGATACTGATGATCAGATTAAAATCATTAATGATGCAACAAGAATCCGTCTCGTTGATATTATTAAAGGCTCCAAGATCTCCAAGGGACCAGGACTTAAGAGGGGCTCTTCTCCCTCAGCCGATGATTTATCAGATTTGACTTTGGATGATCTATTGTCAGTAAGAACAGCTGATAATTCTGCTAATAACAAAATTGAAGATACTGAGAAGGCTTTAAAACAATATCTCAAAGATATTCAAGAAAGTTTTGATCAGAAAAAACAAAAGATCACTAGAGGCCATGATCTTGCTCCTGGGGTTATCAAAATTGTAAAAGTTTATCTTGCGGTTAAAAGAAGAATTCAGCCGGGAGATAAGATGGCTGGTAGACATGGTAACAAAGGTGTCATATCAGAGATCATGCCAATTGAAGATATGCCATATGACAGTGACGGGAATCCTGTTGATATCGTCCTGAATCCTCTTGGTGTTCCATCTAGAATGAATGTAGGGCAGATTCTCGAGACCCACATGGGATCAGCTGCAAAAGGAATTGGTGTAAAAATCAATAAAATGATTAAAGCCAAAGCTAAAGCTGATGAGCTTAAAAAATACCTTGATGTCTTATATAACAAAAATGCAACAATTAAAGAAGATCTTAATTCTTTTAATAATACTGAAATTCAGTCTTTGGCCAGCAATCTTTCAGATGGATTGCCAATTGCGACGCCTGTTTTTGATGGGGCTAAAGAATCTGAGATTAAAGAATTACTAAAGCTTGCTGACCTTCCTGAGTCTGGTCAATTGACACTCTTTGATGGAAGAACTGGCAGACAGTTCGAGCGACCTGTAACAGTTGGATACATGTACATGATCAAATTAAATCATTTGGTTGATGATAAAATGCATGCTCGTTCAACAGGTTCATACAGCCTTGTTACTCAGCAACCTCTCGGCGGAAAAGCTCAGTTTGGTGGGCAAAGATTTGGTGAAATGGAAGTATGGGCCCTTGAAGCATATGGCGCTTCATATACTCTTCAAGAGATGCTTACAGTTAAATCTGATGATGTTCCTGGCCGAACTAAAATGTATAAAAATATTGTCGATGGAAACTATGAAATGGATGCAAATATCCCTGAGTCATTTAATGTACTCACAAAAGAGATTCGATCACTTGGAATTAACCTAGAACTTGATTCTGAAAATTAGGAGAAATAATTGAAAGATTTACTAAATTCATTAAAGGCTAAGCAAGAAGATTTTTCTTCAATCACTGCTGGGCTAGCTTCTCCTCAGATGGTCAGATCCTGGTCATTTGGTGAAGTAAAAAAACCTGAAACTATTAACTATCGTACTTTTAAGCCAGAAAGGGATGGTCTATTCTGTGCCAAAATTTTTGGACCAGTAAAAGATTACGAGTGTGTTTGTGGAAAATACAAGCGTATGAAGCATCGTGGTGTTGTATGTGAGAAGTGTGGAGTAGAAGTTACTTTAGCAAAAGTAAGAAGAGATCGAATGGGTCATATAGAGCTAGCTGCTCCTGTTGCTCATATATGGTTTTTAAAATCACTTCCTTCAAGAATAGGATTATTGCTTGATATTACACTAAGAGAAATTGAAAGAGTTTTATATTTTGAAAGCTATATTGTTACTGATCCTGGGTTAACAGAATTAGAAAAATGTCAAATTTTAACTGAAGAAGAGTATGTAGAAGCATTTGATCAGTATGGAGATGAATTTACAGCCTCTATGGGCGCAGAAGCAGTTCAAATGCTATTACAAGAAATTGATTTAGAAGAGGAAATAAGGATTATCCGTGAGGAAGTTCCGCAAACTAATTCAGAAACCAAACTTAAAAAATTATCTAAAAGATTAAAACTCCTCGAAGCTTTTAATGAGTCTGGAAATAAACCTGAATGGATGATCATGAATGTATTACCAGTTTTACCTCCTGATCTTAGACCATTAGTTCCTCTAGAGGGAGGCCGTTTTGCGACTTCAGATCTTAATGATCTGTATAGAAGAGTAATCAATAGAAACAACAGATTGAAGCGCCTATTAGAGTTAAGTGCCCCAGATATCATTGTTAGAAATGAAAAAAGAATGCTTCAAGAAAGTGTTGATGCGCTTCTTGATAATGGTAGAAGAGGCCGAGTAATTACAGGAACTAACAAGCGACCATTGAAATCTTTGGCTGACATGATTAAAGGTAAAGGTGGAAGATTCAGGCAAAATTTACTAGGTAAGCGTGTTGATTATTCAGGTAGATCTGTAATTGTTGCAGGTCCTAATTTGAAATTACATCAGTGTGGACTTCCTAAAAAAATGGCGCTTGAGTTATTTAAACCATATGTATACGGAAAGCTTGAGCAAAAAGAACTCGCTACCACAATTAAAGCAGCTAAAAAACTAGTAGAAAGAGAAACTCCTGAGGTTTGGGAAATTTTAGAAGACGTAATTAGAGAGCATCCAATTCTTTTAAACAGAGCTCCAACTCTACATAGGTTAGGAATCCAAGCATTTGAACCTCTCCTAGTTGAGGGTAAGGCTATTCAGCTTCATCCGTTGGTTTGTGTTGCTTTTAACGCTGACTTTGATGGAGATCAGATGGCTGTCCACGTTCCTCTTTCTATAGAGGCTCAGCTGGAGTCTCGTGCTCTAATGATGTCAACAAATAATATTTTATCTCCTGCAAATGGAGAGCCAATTATTAATCCCACGCAGGATATAGTTTTAGGTCTTTACTACATGACTCGAGATAAAGTTAATGTTAAAGGTGACGGAAGAGTATTTAGCAACCCTGATGAAGTATTAAGAGCATATGAATCAGAAACCTTAGATATTCATGCAAATATCAAAGTTAGGATTACAAATGCTGATAAAGGAACCTTCCTCGAAGATACAACCGTAGGTAGAGTGTTGGTTTGGAGAATTGCACCTATTGAGGTTGGTTTTGATAATGTAAATAAAACCTTGGATAAGAAATCTGTTTCTAATTTAATAGATATTTCATACAGAAAGGCTGGTCTAAAGGATACTGTGATCTTTGCAGATCAGCTTATGTATCTTGGGTTTGAACATTCAACACGTTCAGGATCTTCCATTGGTGTGGATGATTTTGTTATCCCAGAAGAAAAGCCAGGTATTATTGATGCAGCGGAAAAAGAAGTGAAATCAATTGAATCGCAATATGAGTCTGGCCTTGTTACTCAAGGAGAACGATACAATAAAGTAATTGATATTTGGTCTCGTGCGAATGAAAAAGTTGCAAAAGCAATGATGGCAAAAATTAGTACCGATCAAGTTCAAGATACCGAAGGCAAAGAAGTTGATCAGGCATCATTCAATTCTGTATTTATTTATGCCGACTCTGGTGCCAGAGGATCTCCTGCTCAGATTAGACAGCTATCTGGAATGCGTGGATTAATGTCTAAGCCAGATGGCTCTATTATTGAAACTCCAATTACTGCAAACTTTAGAGAGGGATTATCTGTCCTTCAGTACTTTATATCCACTCATGGAGCTCGAAAAGGTCTAGCTGATACAGCTCTGAAAACTGCTAACTCAGGGTATTTAACCAGAAGATTATGTGATGTTGCCATGGATTCAGTTGTTGTTGAGGATGATTGTGGTACTGATCATTCAATCGTTGTTTCATCGATTGTTGAGGGCGGAGATATTATTCAGCCACTTACAGAAAGAATCCTAGGTAGGGTAATTGCAGAGCCAATCAATAATGCAGATGGAGAAGAGGTTTATTCGATAGACCATCTTATTGATGAGGATTCAGTTAAGAAAATTGATGAGTTAAATATTTCAACACTAAAAGTTAGATCGCCAATGACTTGCGAAGCCAGTTATGGTGTTTGCTCAAAGTGTTATGGTAGAGATTTAGCCAGAGGTCACCTAGTTCATAGAGGGGAGGCTGTCGGAGTTGTGGCCGCGCAATCAATTGGCGAGCCAGGAACTCAATTAACCATGCGTACTTTCCATATTGGTGGAGCTGCGTCTAGTTCATCAGAAGATAATGCAATTGTTGTTAATAATGCTGGAATGATTAACTTTTCTGCAGACATGAAAACAGTGACCAATAAAGATAAGCAAGAGGTTGTTGTTTCTAGAAATAGCCAAGTAACCTTAACTGATGAAAAAGGAAAATTGATAGAGCAACATAAATTAATCTATGGAGCTACTTTATTTGTAAAGGATCAAACAAATGTAGAGCCAGGACTTAAAATCGCAGGTTGGGATCCATACACTCGACCAATTATTAGTGAAGTTGAAGGCATTGTTCAATTTACAGACATAGATGATGGTGTAACTGTCCGCTCAAAAACTGATGAACTGACCGGACTAAGTAGTATCGAGGTTATTGATGTTGCTGAAAGACCTTCTGCCGGAAAAGACAAGGTTCCATCTATAGCTCTAGTTGACGGAAAAGGTAAACCTGTTCCATTGGGTGAGCATAAAACACCTGCAAATTATTCTTTACCTGCTAAGGCATTGGTTAATTTAAAAGATGGCAAGAAGTTACACGCTGGTGAAGTCCTTGCAAGGATACCTTTAGAAGGATCAAAAACTAAAGATATTACTGGTGGTCTTCCAAGGGTTGCTGATCTTTTCGAGGCAAGAAAGCCAAAAGATGCGGCGGTTCTTGCTGAAGAAAGTGGAATCATTGCCTTTGGAAAAGAAACTAAAGGCAAAGTTAGATTGGTTATCACTCCTGATGGGGCAACTAAGAAAACTCAAAACGTCGAGATGCTTATTCCTAAACACAGAATTCTTACAGTGTTTGAGGGTGAGAGAATAGAAAAAGGTGACATTATCTCTGATGGTCCATTAAGTCCACACGATATCTTGCGCTTAAGAGGAATTCCTCAGCTAACTAACTTTATAGTCAACGAAATTCAAGATGTCTACAGGCTTCAAGGAGTTCTTATTAACGATAAGCATATTGAAACTATTTTGCGTCAAATGCTTAGAAAGGCATTAATTATTGATGGTGAAGATACTAAGTTTATTCAAGGCGATCAGGTTGAATATGCTGAGCTGGTTGAAGAAAATGCTAAAGCAATTGCAGCAAATAAAGAACCTGCGCGTTTTGAAAGAGTCTTGCTTGGAATCACCAAAGCTTCTCTCACAACTAATTCATTTATTTCTGCCGCTTCTTTCCAAGAAACTACACGTGTTCTAACAGAAGCATCTGTAACAGGTAAAGTAGATTACCTAAGAGGTTTGAAGGAAAATGTTGTTGTAGGAAGATTGATACCAGCTGGAACTGGAATGGAGTTCCATGATCAAATGGCGGCTAAGAAAGCAAGCGATTCTTCCGAATCGATGCTATCTGAGGACGAAATTGAAGCAGCATTGCGACAAGAATTACAAGAAACTGAGGAATAATGTTGACCGTAGTGAAGCATGTCTATAAAATCGCGTCCAACTATTAAATTATGGCTACAGTAAATCAATTAATAAGAAAACCTCGCAAACCTAAAGTGAGGAAAACCGATGTTCCTGCATTAGAGAAATCTCCACAACGTAGAGGTGTTTGTACCCGTGTGTATACCACTACTCCAAAGAAACCAAATTCAGCTTTAAGAAAAGTTTGTAGAGTTAGGCTAACAAGTGGATATGAGGTAACTTCATATATTGGTGGAGAAGGTCATAACCTGCAAGAACACTCTGTTGTATTAATCCGTGGCGGAAGAGTCAAAGATCTTCCTGGGGTTAGATATCATACTGTCAGAGGTTCATTAGATACATCTGGCGTAGCGAATAGAAAACAACGTCGATCTAAGTATGGAGCCAAGAAAGGTAAATAAGTATGCCAAGAAGAAGAAGTCCTGAAAAAAGAAAAATACTACCTGATCCAAAGTATAAAGATATTATTGTTGCAAAGTTCATGAATCACATCATGAAAGATGGAAAAAAATCTGTTGCAGAAAAAATAGTATATGGCGCTTTTAATAAAATTGATGAGACAGCAAAAACTGACCCTGTAGAGCTATTTAAGAAAGCTTTGGATACTATTGGTCCAATGGTTGAAGTTAAATCAAGAAGGGTTGGTGGCGCAACATATCAAGTTCCAATAGAAGTTAGACCTTCTAGAAGACAAGCGCTTGCAATGCGTTGGTTAGTTGAGGCTGCAAGAAAAAGAACCGAGAAGTCTATGGATCATAGATTGGCAGGTGAATTGGCTGATGCTGCAGAAGGAAAGGGATCTGCAGTGAAGAAAAAAGAAGATGTTCATCGTATGGCTGAAGCAAATAAAGCTTTTTCACATTTCCGTTTTTAATTAGTAACATTTCATAGGTTTTAATATGGCTAGACAGACTGAACTTAGTAAGTACAGAAATATTGGTATTTGTGCTCATGTTGATGCGGGTAAAACTACTACTACTGAGAGAGTCCTTTTTTATACAGGATTATCTCATAAAATTGGTGAAGTTCATGATGGCGCAGCAACTATGGATTGGATGGAGCAAGAGCAAGAAAGAGGTATTACTATTACCTCAGCTGCAACTACCTGCTTTTGGTCAGGCATGGAGCAACAATTTCCTCAACACAGAATTAATATCATCGATACACCGGGCCACGTAGATTTTACTATTGAAGTTGAAAGATCTTTAAGAGTCTTAGACGGAGCGGTGGTTGTATTTTGTGGTACTTCTGGTGTTGAGCCTCAGTCAGAAACTGTTTGGCGGCAAGCTGATAGATATGAGGTTCCTAGAATTGTTTTTGTAAACAAAATGGATAGAGCTGGTGCAGATTTTTCACGAGTAACTAATCAAATCAAGGATAGATTAAAAGCAAATGTTGTTCCTATGCAATACAACATTGGAGCAGAGGAAGATTTTAAAGGCGTAGTTGATTTAGTTAAGATGAAAGCTATCTTTTGGAATGAAGATGATCAAGGGCTCACTTTTGAAGAGCAAGAAATTCCAGCAGATATTTTAGATACATGCGAATCCCTAAGAGAGTCCATGGCTGAAAGTGCAGCAGAAGCAAATGAAGAATTAATGAATGCATATTTAGAAAATGGTGAATTAAGCCCTGAGCAGATTAAAGAAGGGATTAGAATTAGAACTCTTGCAAATGAAATAGTTCCTGCTTTTTGTGGTTCAGCGTTTAAAAATAAAGGTGTGCAAGCTGTTTTAGATGCTGCAATTGAATATTTGCCTGCTCCAAATGAAGTTAAGGCTATAAAAGGATCATTGCCTGATGATGAGGAAGTTGAAATAAGCAGATCATCTTCAGATGAAGAGCCATTTTCAGCATTGGCTTTTAAAATTGCTACTGATCCCTTTGTTGGAACCTTAACATTTATTAGAGTTTATTCTGGAGTGCTTTCTGTTGGTGACGGTGTAATGAACTCAACCAAGACAAAGAAAGAAAGAGTTGGAAGAATGGTTCAAATGCATTCAAATGATCGCAATGAAATTAAAGAGATACGTGCTGGCGATATTGCTGCATGCATTGGACTTAAAGATGTTACCACCGGAGACACTCTTTGTGACTTAGGAGATCAGGTTGTGCTTGAGAGAATGGATTTTCCTGAACCAGTAATCTCAGTAGCTGTAGAGCCAAAAACAAAATCAGATCAAGAGAAGATGGGTGTTGCTCTTGGCAAGCTTGCTCAAGAAGATCCATCGTTTAGAGTTCATACCGATGAGGAGTCTGCTCAAACAATTATCTCAGGAATGGGCGAACTTCATTTAGATGTGCTTGTTGACAGAATGAGAAGAGAGTTTGATGTAGAGGCAAATATTGGTAAACCACAGGTTTCTTATCGTGAAACAATCAGAGAATCAGTTGATATAGAAGGAAAATTTGTTAGGCAAAGTGGTGGTAAGGGGCAATACGGCCATGTTTGGCTGAAATTAGAACCACTTGGGTTAGATGATGAATACGAGTTTGTAGATAAGATTGTTGGAGGTGTAGTTCCCAAGGAATACATACCAGCTGTTGATAAGGGCATTCAAGAGCAAATGAAAAACGGTGTGATTGCTGGCTACCCACTCCTTGCGCTACGTGCAACTTTATACGATGGGTCTTTCCATGATGTTGATTCAAGCGAGATGGCTTTTAAAATTGCTGGATCTATGGCATTAAAAGAAGGATGTCTTAAAGCAAGTCCAGTCCTTTTGGAGCCAATGATGGCAGTAGAAGTAGTGACTCCAGAAGAGCATATGGGTGATGTTGTGGGTGACTTAAATAGAAGAAGAGGAATAATCTTAGGGATGGACGAAATCCCAACTGGAAAAACCGTGAGATCAGAGGTACCTTTATCAGAGATGTTTGGATATGCAACGGATTTAAGGTCTGCAACTCAAGGCAGAGCAAGTTTTTCTATGGAATTCCTTAAATATGCTGAAGTTCCAAATAACATTGCTGAACAGTTAAAAACTTCTTAAAACAATACACCGATAAATACCCTAAATTTGTTGACATTAAGGGCTTTAGAGACATAGAATACGCAACATTTTGCATAAAGTAGAAATATAGGAATTAAATAAATTGGACAATCAATCAATAAGAATTCGCTTAAAAGCATTCGATTATCGTTTGATTGATGCTTCAACAAAATTAATTGTTGAAACTGCAAAAAAAACTGGCGCGATTGTAAAAGGACCAATTCCTTTGCCTGTAAAGAAAGAAAGAACAACAATCCTAACATCTCCGCATAAAGATAAAGATGCAAGAGATCAGTATGAGATAAGAACATACAAAAGACTTATGGATATAGTAGAGCCTACAGATAAAACCGTTGATGCTTTAATGAAGCTCGACCTTTCATCTGGGGTGGATGTACAAATTAGCCTAGGCTAATTTGTTACTTTTTTAACGCTTAGCGGCCATAGAGGGTTATAAGCCCCGTATAAAAGGAGAGTAAATTGAGCATTGGCTTAGTTGGGAAAAAATCAGGGATGTCGAGACTTTTTCAAGAAGACGGCACTTCTGTTCCTGTAACAGTTATATCAGTTGCAGCAAATTTTGTTGCTGATATTAAGACGCATGAAAAGCATGGATACAGTGCAGTTGTTGTGTCTAAGAATACATCCAAGAATTTAACAAAATCATCCGCAGAATTCTTCAAGAAACAAAACATCTCTAACGGAGAATTGTATGAATTCAGAACCGAAGAAACCGAAGAGCTTAAGATCGGACATCATTTAACTGCTGAAATTTTTGAAGTTGGAAAAATGGTTGATGTAACTGGAACCTCTAAAGGAAAGGGGTATGCCGGTGTTATTAAAAGGCATAACTTTGCGATGCAAGATGCAACACATGGTAATTCCTTGGCACACAGAGCTCACGGCTCAATTGGCCAATGCCAAACTCCAGGAAGAGTTTGGAAAGGAAAAAAAATGTCTGGTCATATGGGACATGAAACAAAAACTATTCAAAGTTTAGAATTAATGGGGGCAGACGTTCAAAATAATCTACTTTATGTTAAGGGCGCAGTGCCTGGGTTTAATGGCTCAACACTAAAAATTACCCCTGCGGTGAAACAAAAATGAAATTAGACTTACTAAACATCGATAATAAAAAATCTGATGTCAAAATTTCTGAAACAACTTTTGGCAAAGAGTTTAATGAAACTCTTGTGCATCAAGCTGTAGTTACATATCTGGCTGGGTCTAGACAAGGCTCGCATAAACAAAAAACTAGATCAGAAGTTAGAGGCGGCGGCAAAAAACCATACCGACAAAAAGGAACTGGTAGGGCTAGAGCTGGAACAATTAGAAGCCCTATTTGGAGGGGCGGTGGAGTAGCTTTTGCAGCGACACCAAGAGATTACTCTAAAAAAATTAATAAAAAAATGTATAGAGCTGCAATTAGTTCTATATTTTCGGAACTGCATCGACAAAATCGTTTGGTGGCAATTGAGCAGCCAAAATTTGAAGCACCTAAAACAAAAGAAATGAATAGCTTTCTTCAGCAGTTTGATCTTAGCAATTTACTTATTGTCCTTGATGAGATGGATACAAATTTGTATCTTTCAGCTCGAAATATTCCTCATGTTGATGTTGTGACCGTTAAAGATATTAACCCAGTTATTTTATTAAGATCTGAAAAAGTTGCAGTTACTCCTGCTGCATTTAAGTTAATCGAGGCATGGGTCTAATGAATAAAGAAAAATTGCTTACATTAATTCATTCCCCATACATAACTGAGAAAGCTACATCTGTTGGAAGCTTGAATCAAGTGGTATTCAAGGTAGATTTATCGGCATCAAAATCAGAGATCAAAAAGGCTGTTGAGGATTTGTTTGATGTAAAAGTTGACAGTGTTACCACATCAACCCAAAAAGGAAAAACAAAAAGAAACAGATTTGGAGTTTATAAAAGATCAGACTATAAGAAAGCATTTGTTTCGTTAAAAGAAGGCTCTCAGCTTTCAGACAGTTTGTTGATCTAACTGTAAGTTCTAACTCTTCAATCGATCTCATTAAGAATGGGTCAAAGTCATTCTGATCTTTCTTGGCTTCTTGTTCTGCTATAGCGTCCAAATCAACAAATGCAGCTAGTTGTTGCTGCATGATAGTTGCAGCATGCTCTATTGCTTTCTTTGGATCCAAAGTACCATCAGTTTCTAACTCAACTATCAACTTGTCCAAGTCAGTTCTTTTTTCAAATCTTGCATTTTCAACTGTATAAGCAACCCTTCGAACCGGGCTAAAAGAAGCATCAACTTTTAGAGCTCCTACAACAGTCTCTTCTTCGCCCCTTGAATCTGCAGGCTCATAACCTCTTCCAGTCTTAACAGTTGCTGTAAGAGATAGGCTTACTTTATCAACCAATGATGCAACATGATGCTCTGCATCAGGCAATTCAACATTTCCTGGTGCTTCAAAAGAATTGGATGTGACCTCACAGGGACCAGAGACATCTAATTTTATAACAGCGCTGGTGCCCTCAATTAAGCTAATAGGCATATCCTTAAGGTTTAATAATATATCAATAACGTCCTCTCTAACGCCTTCAATTGTTGAGTACTCATGAGAAATACCATCAATGGTGACGTCTGTTATTGCTGCGCCGGGCATAGAAGATAAAAGAATTCTTCTCAGTGCATTTCCTAGGGTATGACCAAAGCCTCTTTCCAATGGTTCTAATGTAATTTTAGATGTATTGTTATCTATGTCATCAACCTGAATGTCAGTTGGGACTAAAAGATCTATTACTGATGTTTCCATAATTTCCTTCCGTTTTTAAGTATTATTTTGAATAAAGCTCAACAATGAGATTTTCATTAATTTCAGCACTTAAATCTGTTCTGTCTGGTACAGATTTGAATACACCCTTGAGAGTTTTAGAATCTACTTCAAGCCACTCACATGCTTCTCTTTTACTGGCAAGATCTAATGCGCTTTTAATCCTTAATTGTGCTTTAGATTTTTCTCTTACCTCTAATTCATCACCTGGCTGAACCTGATATGATGGAATATTTACTGTTGCTCCATTTAAATGAAAAGCTTTATGAGATACCAGTTGTCTTGCTTCAGCTCGTGTTGCAGCAAACCCCATACGATAAACAACATTATCTAATCTTTGCTCAAGGTAGCTCAGTAGATTTTCACCTGTATTACCCTTAGATTTTGATGCTTTTTTATAATAATTTCTAAATTGCTTTTCAAGAACGCCATACATTCTTCTAACTTTTTGCTTTTCACGAAGCTGGACACCATAGTCAGAAAGCCTGCCTCTTCTCAAACCATGGACACCTGGAGCTGTCTCCATATTACACTTAGATTCAATTGATCTTGCACCACTTTTAAGAAAAAGATCTGTGCCTTCTCTTCTAGATAACCTTAATGATGGACCTCTATATCTTGCCATTTTATTCCCCTATACTCTACGTTTCTTTGAAGGACGACAGCCATTGTGAGGCAATGGTGTCACATCCGTAATACTTTTGATTTTTAGACCACATGAGTTCAAAGATCTAATTGCAGATTCTCTTCCGCCTCCGGGACCTCTTACTTTTACATCTAAATTTATCATTCCAAATTCCTTTGCTGCATTTCCTGCTTTCTCAGCTGCTATCTGAGCAGCAAATGGTGTACTTTTTCTAGAACCACGAAAACCAGAGCCGCCTGAGGTAGCCCAGCAAACAGCATTGCCTTGTTTATCTGTAATTGTGATAATCGTATTATTAAAAGAGGCATGTATGTGAGCTATACCATCTGAAATAACTTTTTTAACTTTTTTGCCAGTTGCCATCGATTAAGCCCTCATTGGTTTTTTAGGACCCTTTCGGGTCCTTGCATTAGTTTTAGTTCTTTGTCCATGCACAGGAAGTTTTCTTCTGTGTCTGATGCCTCTGTAACACCCTAGATCCATAAGCCTCTTTATATTTGTGCTGACTGATCGGCGAAGATCTCCTTCAACTGTATATTCTGCGACAGCTGTTCTAATGGTTTCTATCTGCTCCTCAGAAAGATCTGAAACCTTCTCAGAATAGTCCAACTTAACGCTAGTACATATATCTTGGGCAGTTTTTTTCCCTATCCCATAAATATGAGTGAGAGCAATCTCAAGATGCTTATTTTCTGGTATGTTTACGCCTGCGATTCTTGCCATGTTCTATTATCCTTGCTTTTGTTTATGTTTAGGATCTGTTTTGCATATCACATACAAAACTCCTTTACGTCGAACTGTTTTACAATTTCTACAGATCTTTTTTACTGATGCTCTAACTTTCATATTTATCTATTATAGTTTTTTAAATTAGCTTTCTTTAACAACGATGAGTACTGGTTCGACATCATATGCGATTGAACCTGAGACATAAAATCCATCAGCACAACTACAATAATCAATACTGATGTTCCTCCTAAGTAAAAAGAAACCCCTGCAAAATTAATCAAAGCCAAAGGAAGTAAACATATTAGCGTTAAATATATGCTGCCAAATACGGTAAGCCTTGCTAAAACACTATCAACGTAAGCTGCTGTTTGCTCACCTGGCCTAATTCCAGGAACAAATGCTCCTGATTTTTTTAGATTATCTGTTACCTCTTTAGTATCAAAGGTTAAAGCTAACCAGATAAAACAAAATGAAATAATGAGCGCTGAGAAGGTAAGTATATATAAAGGTTGTCCTGGATTTAATGCCAATGAAATTGTTTGTAAAAATCCAAAAGATTCTGCTTGTCCAAACCATGTAGAAAGTGAAGCGGGGAATAGCAAAAAAGTACTAGCAAAAATTGCAGGAATTACACCAGCCATATTTACTTTGAAAGGCAAATGGCTAGCCTGGGCTTGCATTAGTTTTCTACCTTGCTGTCTTTGTGCATAGTTTACTGTGATTCTTCTTTGCCCTCTTTCGATAAATACAACAATCGCTATAACCAGCATTGCTAAAACAGCAATACCCAAAAGTAATAAAATATTTAAATCGCCTTGACGTGCCTGCTCCAAAGCTTGGCCAATAGCACCAGGAATTCCAGTCAAAATACTTGTAGCAATTATAATAGAAATTCCATTACCAATTCCTCTCTCTGAAATTTGCTCTCCAAGCCACATTAAGAAAATCGTTCCTGCTACTACACTAAAAACCGCTGAAATAAAAAAAGAAGTTCCTGCTTCATAAGCTAAGCCACTTGCTCCTAGCGTTACCGCTAGGGCTGAGGCCTGAACAAATGCAAGCACAACTGTTCCATATCTTGTGTATTGAGTGATTTGATTTCGCCCAGCTTGGCCATCTTTTTTTAACTCTTGTAAATATGGGATTGAATTAGAGAATAACTGCATGATAATCGCAGCAGATATATATGGGACTACATTAAGAGCAAAGATACTCATCCTCTCTAAGGCGCCGCCAGAAAATAAATTAAACATCTCAAGGATGGTTCCTTGGTTTTGATCGAATAAAGCTGCCAGCCTAGCTGGATCTATACCAGGGATAGGTATATGAGTTCCAAGGCGATAAACAACAATGGCCATAAAGACAAATCTCAGCCTTCTCCATAGGTCGCTCATTCCTTTATTTTGGTCAGCCATATAAATTACTCAGCAGATTCCTCTGTATTTTCAGGAGTTTTAGTATCTGTTTTCTTTGAAGTTTTAATAAACTTTTCTTTAATTGGTTTTTCTTCAATGGATGTAACTGTTCCACCAGCTTTTTCTATTGATTCCTTGGCACCTTTAGTTACTAGAATGCCTGTTACTGTCATTGGTTGAGAGATCTCACATATACCAAAAATTTTTACTCTTTTGGTTGCTTGAGAAATAACTCTATTAGCTTTTAGGGTATCTAGATTAACTTCATTCATGGAAGCTATATTTTTAAGATTAACTTCTTTAGAGCTTCTATTTACTCTAGATGAAAAACCAAACTTAGGGATTCTTTGCTGCAATGGCATCTGACCACCTTCAAAACCTCTAGCGATTGAGCCGCCTGATCTAGATTTCTGACCTTTGTGGCCTCTTCCAGCCGTTTTACCAGTTCCAGAACCAATACCTCTTCCAACACGTTTTCTATTTTTTGTCGTGCCTGTGCTAGTAAGAGTATTTAATCCTAAAGAATTGCTTATTTCTGAATTTTTCATTATTAGCTCTCTATAACTTCCAGCATATCTCTTATTTTGTTGATCATGCCTCGATTACTTAGTGTGTCCTCAACAGTCACAATCTGCTGCAACTTTCTAAAACCAAGCCCTTTAACACATTTCTTATGATTGGGCAGTCTGCCAATGCTGCTCTTTATAAGTTTGATATCTATTGTTTTATTGCTCATGATATTTCTGCTGTCTTTTTACCTCTTCTTAAAGCCACCTCTTCTGGAGATTCCATTGAACACAATGCATTAATGGTTGCTCTCACAACATTCACTGGATTTGTTGATCCGTAACATTTTGCTAGAACATTTTGAACGCCAACAAGCTCTAATACAGCTCTCATTGCACCCCCAGCGATAATTCCTGTTCCCTCTGCGGCAGGCTGCATATACACTTTTGCAGCACCATGTTTTGCCTTAACGGGATACCAAAGAGTGGAGGCGTTTAAACTAACATCAACCATATTTCTTCTAGCGTTTTCCATAGCTTTCTGAATTGCAATTGGGACCTCTTTAGCTTTACCTCTTCCAAACCCTACTTTTCCCTTACCATCACCTACAACACATAAAGCTGTAAATCCAAAAATACGTCCACCTTTTACAACTTTGGCAACTCTGTTTACCTGAACAAGTTTTTCTTCAAGTGCATCTTGCTGCTGCAAACTATTATTTTGTTGACTCATTTTTTAAAACTCCAATCCAGCTTCACGAGCTGATTCTGCAATGGCTTTTATGCGGCCATGATATTTATAACCTGATCGATCGAATACCACTTTTTTAATACCTGCTTCAATTGACCTTTCGGCTATCTTCTGTCCAATAGCTTTAGCAGAGCTTAGATTATTTGAGGCCATTTTATCTGCTTTCTCATTGGTCGAAGCTGAAGCCAATACAGTTGATCCAGTAGAATCAAAAACTTGTGCATATAAATTTTGAGAAGACTTAAAAACAGATAACCTAGGTTTGTCCTGCTGGGATATCCTAATCCTAGTTTTTGCTGCGCGTCTTATTCTAGAGTCTGATTTAGAATTCATGGCTTATGCTCCTGCTGCTTTTTTAGCTTCTTTTCTGCGAATATTTTCATCAGCATATTTCACACCCTTGCCTTTGTATGGTTCTGGGGGTCTAAATGCTCGAATTTCTGCAGCTACTTGACCTAAAACTTGCTTGTCATGACTTTTGAGAACAACTTCTGTTTGAGATGGTGTTTCCACCTCAACTTGCTCAGGAAGATCATAGTGGACAGGATGAGAAAAGCCTAAAGTTAATTCTAATTTCTTACCGCTAGCTTTAGCTCTGTACCCAACTCCAACTAGTAATAATGTTTTCTGAAAGCCTTCAGAAACTCCAATTACCATGTTATTTATTAAAGAACGAGCTGTCCCAGCAAGTGCTGTTGATTCTGATGAAGATTCGTCGTACGAAATAGTAATCACATCATCCGCATGAGTTGCCGATACTGATTTTGGAAGTGTGAAGACAGACTTACCCTTAGAGCCTGAAACTGAAACAATTTTCTCCTCAAGCTTAATCTCTACACCTGATGGGATTGATACTGGATTTTTAGCAACTCTAGACATAATTAAAAAACCTCACAAATAACTTCGCCGCCAATATTTTGTGACCTAGCATCTTTGTCACTCATCAACCCTTTGTTAGTTGAAAGAACATACATACCTAATCCATTTTTTACTTCTGGAAGATCTGAAGATGACGAATATCTTCTCAAACTAGGCTTTGAAATTCTTTTGATTTCTCTAATTGCAGGAGCCTCATTAATATATTTAAGAGAAATGCTTAATGAATCTTTACCGTCTAATGAAATTTTTTCACAAGCAGCTAAATACCCTTCCTTCACAAGCAAAGATACTAGCTCATGCTTGAATTTAGAAAAGGGTGCATTTACGACCCTTTTACCACGCATGAGACCATTTCTAATTCTTGTTAAACAATCTGATGTAGGATCTTGAAAACTCATAATATTACCAACTTGATTTAACTAATCCAGGAATGTCGCCGCGCATTGCAGCTTCACGTAATTTAATTCTGCTAAGTCCAAATTTTCTATAAACAGCATGAGGTCTGCCAGTCAAAGAGCATCTCCTGGTAACTCTTGAGGGACTTGCATTTCTAGGGAGCTTTTGTAATTTTTTAAAAGCTATCATTTTTTCTTCGTAAGAATTTTCAGGATTGAAGAATGCTTCTTTCAATGCAGCTCTTTTAACTGCATAACGTTCTACCGTTTTTTGTCTTTTGACATCTCGAGCTATTACTGATTTTCTTGTCATTTATTTTTACCTTATTTTTTAAATGGGAAATTTAATACTTCTAGCAATGCTTTAGCATCTTCCTTATTCGAAGCTGATGTATTGATGCATATATCCATACCTCGGATCTTATCTATATTGTCATAGTTAATCTCAGGAAAGATGATTTGCTCCTTAATACCCATACTGTAGTTACCTTGGCCATCAAAAGATTTAGGATTTAGACCTCTAAAATCTCTTTCCCTTGGAATTGCAATATTCACTAAGCGCTCTATGAAATCGTACATTCTGTCGCCTCTTAATGTGACCTTGCATCCAACTGGCCATCCCTCACGCAATTTGAAGCTTGCGACTGATTTTTTTGCTTTTGTTATTACGGCTTTCTGACCTGCAATTAATTCTAAGTCGTTAACTGCAGACTCTAGATGCTTTTTATCAGTTAAAGCTTCTCCAACACCCATATTTATAACCACTTTGGTAAGTTTTGGTACAGCCATAACATTATCAATTCCCAATTTCTCTTTCAATTGAGGAAGCAATTCTGTGTTAAAGGTTTCTTTTAAATTCATGATTTAATTTCTTTTTTGTCTGATGAATAAACTCTTAATTTCTTATCTCCGTCTATCTGAAATGAAATTCTGTCAGCTATTTTCTTTTTAGGATTCCAAATTGCAACATTTGATAGGTTGATTGCCGCCTCTTTCTCAACTATGCCGCCTGTTTCTCCAAGCTGTGGATTGGGCTTAGTATGTTTCTTCATCATATTGATGCCTGTAATTACAGCTTTATTATTAAATTTAGAAATTTTTTGGACAGTTCCCTTTTTTCCTATATCTTTTCCAGCAATAACAATAACCTCATCACCAGTTCTCAATTTCGTTACTGTTTCATTATTTTTTTTCATTACAAAACTTCCGGGGCTAGTGATAAAATTTTCATGTGCTTGCCATCTCTAAGCTCTCGAGTGACTGGTCCAAAAACCCTTGTACCAATTGGGGCTTTGTTACCACCAATTAAAACAGCTGCATTTTCATCAAATTTAATTAAAGAGCCATCTCTTCTTCTAACGCCCTTTCTTGTTCTAACTACTAATGCATCTACAACTTGACCTTTTTTAACTTTACCAGTTGGGATAGCTTCTCTAATTGCTACCTTAATAACATCACCAATGTTGGCATACCTTCTCTTTGAACCGCCAAGCACCTTGATGCACATTACACTTCTAGCTCCACTGTTGTCAGCTATGGTTAATATAGATTGCATTTGAATCATGATTGGTTCTCCTGAATCTCAACTTCAGATGTAACAGATTCATTTGCAGAAAGCAGTTTCCAAGTTTTAGACTTTGAATATGGTTTGCACTCTTGCACTGTGACAACATCGCCAATCTTAGCCATATTATCCTCATCATGAGCATGAACTTTTGTAGAACGCTTCATGATTTTGCTGTATGTAGGATGTTTAACTTTACGCTCAACTTTTACAGTTATCGTTTTATCAGCTTTATCGCTAATAACAACACCAGTCAGCTGCCTTGGATTAGTATTCATGCGGATGCTTCCTCAGATTTTTTCTCATTAATAATAGTTTTTATTTGAGCAATCTTTTTTCTATCAATAGTCAGTAAATGGGATTCAGTTAGCTGGCCAGTTTTATGCTTCATTCTATTTTTAAATTGATTTTCTCTAATTTCTAAAACTAAACTTTCAAGAGCTTTAACATCTTGCTTGCGAAGGTCTTGAAGATCACTTGTAAACTTTGCCATTTTTATAATGCCTTTTTAATAAATGTGGTTCTGACTGGTAGCTTGGCTGCTGCTAATTTAAAAGCTTCTCTTGCAACTTCTTCTGATACCCCAGCCATTTCATATAAAACTGTTCCTGGTTGAACAAGGCTTACCCAATATTCAACATTACCTTTTCCTTTACCCATTCTTACTTCTAATGGCTTTTTAGTTATTGGTTTATCAGGAAATATACGAATCCAGATGTTGCCACCACGTTTTATAGATCTTGTCATCGCTCTTCTAGCAGATTCAATCTGGCGAGCTGTAATCCTGCCTCTAGTTGTTGCCTTTAAAGCGTACTCACCAAATGCAATTGTGTTACCTGATTGAGCAAGGCCTCTATTTCGGCCTTTATGCATCTTTCTAAACTTTGTTTGTTTTGGTTGTAACATGATTAACTTCCTTGATCCTCATCTTTAAAAGGATCTCCTAAGACTTCACCGGTATATACATGGACCTTTACACCAATTAATCCATATGTAGTTGCAGCTTCTGCTACTCCGTAGTCTATGTTTGCTCTTAAGGTATGTAGAGGCACTTGACCCTCTCTGTACCACTCAGCTCTTGCAATCTCTGCTCCACCTAATCTGCCAGAAACTTCAGTTCTAATTCCTTTGGCGCCTTGTCTCATAGCGCTTTGAACAGCCCGCTTCATAGCCCTTCTAAACTGAACTCTTCGTTCTAACTGTTGGGCAATTCCTTCAGCAAGAATTGTTGCATCAAGATCTGGCTTCCGAACTTCTTTAATATTTACTTGCACTGGCAAAGAAACAATCTTTTGAACTGAGGCCTTCAAGGATTCAATCTCTTCACCCTTTTTTCCAATGATGATACCAGGTCTTGAGGTGTGAATATTTACAACAAAATTTTGAGCAGATCTTTCAAGCTCCACTTTACTTATAGAAGAAAATCTCAACCTATCTTTGATATGATTTCTAACTTTGAGATCTTCAATCAAATTCTCTCTATAAGATTTTCCTTTTGCATACCACAAAGCATTATGCTTCTTGATAACACCAAGTCGAAAGCCAGTTGGATGAACTTTTTGACCCATTACTTCTCCTGATCCGATAATATAATTTCAATATGGCAAGTAGGTTTAATTATCCTGTCAGCCCTGCCTCTTGCACGAGGTTTCATTCTTTTTAATCTCATTCCCTGGTTAACAATGACTGACTTAACAACTAATAGATCAATATCAGCCTTGTCGTTATTTTCAGCATTTGCAATTGCAGACTCTAAGAGTTTTTTAATTACAGCTGATGCTTTTTGTTTATGGAAAGAAAGAAAGTCCATTGCTGCATGCACTGATTTACCTCTAACTACATCAGCAACTAGGCCCGCTTTTTGAGCAGATAATCTAGTTCCTTTTAAATATGCTCTTGTTTCCATTATTTTGCCTTCCTATCACCTGAATGCATTCTAAACGTTCTAGTGATGGCGAATTCACCTAATTTATGCCCGACCATGTCTTCATTAATGTATACAGGGACATGCTGTCTTCCGTTATGAACAGATATAGTCAAGCCAACCATTGCTGGGCTGATCATAGATCTTCTAGACCAAGTTTTGATTGGCCTTTTGCTATTTTCACTAATTGCTTTATCAACTGCCTTTTGCAGTGACAAATCAATAAATGGTCCTTTTTTAAGTGATCTAGGCATTATTTATTTCCTTTTAGCTCTTCTTCTAACAATCAGATCATCTGTTCGTTGATTTTTTCTTGTTTTATAGCCT
>CABXNE010000010.1 GCA_902513515.1 uncultured SAR86 cluster bacterium | reverse complement strand
AAGGCTTTGTAAAAAATCCAGATCAATCAATCGAAGAATTATTAAAAGAAAACAGCACATCAATTATATCTTTTGCTCGCTTTAAAGTTGGCGAAGGGATAGAGGTTGAGGTTAAAGATTTTGCAGCAGAGGTAGCTGAACAACTCCAAAAATGACATCACTCTCCTATAAACGTCTTCTCGTAAAATTTAGCGGAGAGGCTGTTGCTGGTGATGATGACCATGGAATAGATCCTAAAATATTAGACAAAATGGCTCAATCTGTTAAAGACTGCAAAGAGCTTGGAGCGCAAATTGGAATTGTAATAGGAGGAGGGAATCTTTTTCGAGGTGAAAAATTAAGCAAAGCTGGAATGGATAGAGTCGCTGGTGATCATATGGGGATGCTAGCAACTGTTATGAATGGAATTGCTTTTAGAGATGCTTTAGAAAGAGCCGGGGTCAAGACTAGAGTTATGTCAGCCATTTCAATGTCTGGTGTTGCTGAGCACTATGATAGACGCTTAGCAATTCAACTTTTATCTAATGATTTCGTTGTAATTTTTACAGCTGGAACCGGCAATCCATTTTTTACCACAGATAGCGCAGGATGTCTCAGAGCTATAGAAACAGAAGCAGACATTATGTTAAAAGCAACTAGGGTTGATGGAGTATATTCTGCAGATCCTGAAAAAGATTCAAATGCTACATTTTACCCATCACTATCGTTTGATGAAGCAATTCAAAAAAACCTCAGAGTAATGGATGCAACTGCTCTAACTCTTGCAAGGGATCATAGCCTACCATTGAAAGTGTTTAACTTAAATCAACCAGATGCTTTGAAAAGAATTGCTTGCGGTGAGGAAATTGGAACATTAATATCATAGTTATGAACGAAATTATTGATCAAATTAAACCTAAGATGCAGAAAGCTATCGATTCACTAGCTCATGAATTTAACAAAATTAGAACAGGTAGAGCCAATCCTAGCATTCTTGATTCAGTTAAGATTGATTATTACGGAAATCCAACTCCAATCAATCAAGCTGCAAATATTTCTGTAGAGGAGGGAAGAACTTTGGCTATTTCTCCTTGGGATAAATCTATTATTGGAGAGATAGAAAAAGCAATTATGGCATCTGATTTGGGTTTAAACCCAAGCACAAGTGGTGATTTGATTAGACTGACAATGCCTGCTTTAACAGAAGAGACCCGTCAAGAGTACATTAAACAAGCAAGAAACGAAGCTGAAAATTCTAGAATTTCTATAAGAAATACTCGTAGGGATGCAAACAATGCTGCAAAAGATCAGCAAAAAGCTGGAGATTTTTCTGAGGATGATCTTAAGCGCATCGAAGATTTGGTTCAAAAGGAAACTGATCGTTTTATTGGCCTTGTTGACACAGAACTTAAACAAAAAGAAGAAGATTTAATAGAAATTTAGTTATTTCATATCCAGCCAGAATGGCAGAAAGTAAACAATCACCACTCAACCTTCCTGGGATCAATGCTGCAATTATCATGGATGGTAATGGAAGATGGGCAAAAAAGAATACTTTAAATGTTACGTCAGGACATGAAAGAGGCGTTGATGTTGTTAGAAAAATTGTTGAGTCTGCCGCAAAAGCTCAGTTAGAGTCTCTCAGTTTATTTGCCTTTAGCACTGAAAACTGGTCGCGTCCCAAAAAAGAAATCCTTGGAATTAAAAAACTTATTATTAGCGCAATAGATTCACAAGTTCCAGAATTAATTAATCAAGAGGTAAGGTTAAATTTTTTTGGGGATTATTCTTCTTTTGGAGATGAAGTTGTTGGAGCTATTGATCAAGCTGAAAGAGCGACAGCTTTTCAAGACCCAAAGCTAAAATTAAATATTGCTCTTGGTTATGGGGGCCGTGCAGATATTATTGAAGCGACTAAATTAATAGCTAATGATATTAAGTTAGAAAAACTTTCTTTAGAAGATATTTCTGATGAAACAGTTTTTAGATACTTAAAAGCACCCATCAATGAACTGGATTTATTGATCAGAACTGGTGGGGATCACAGAATAAGTAACTTCTTGTTATATCATTTAGCTTATACCGAGATCCAATTTTCTGACACACTCTGGCCAGATTTTACGGATGAAGAATTTATAAAGTGCTTAGAAGCATTTTCAAAAACGGAGAGGCGTTTTGGCAAACGAACTTTATAAAAACATCATTCAAAGATTACCATCTGCATTAATTTTAGTTGTCTGTATTTTTGGAATTCTTTACTTACAAAATATTTTGCTCATTTTGGCTCTTGTCATAGCAGTTGGATTTCTATTAATTAAAGAATGGTTACTGCTTTCTGACTCAAAAATAGATTTAAAACAAATAATATGTTTTGTGGCTCTGTTGATTTTTTCTATTTATTTTGCAGAAGGCTTTATAGATTTATTCCTTGTAATGACTTCACTTTTTTGGATTACATATACTTTTCATCTGATCTCAAATAAAACCTCATCCTTAATTAGTTTTAACAATAATTATTTAGGAATTTTTATAATACTCGGCTTTCTGTTTAGCCTTGTGCACTTATTAATATTTTCAGAATTTTCTGGCATAAATAAATTTTTTGTTCTTTTTGTAATTTTATTTAATGCTGTTTTAGCTGATGTCGGTGCCTATCTAGTTGGCAGCAGCGTTGGTAAAACTCCCCTATTTCCAGACATTAGCCCGAACAAAACTATCGAAGGTTTGTTGGGTGGAGTTGGATTTGTCTTAATCTTTGTATCAGCAATATATTTCTATAACTTAATTTCATTAGATTTGGTATTAGCCTCATTGATTAGCCTGCCTTTTGCATTTATCGGCGACTATTTTGAAAGTCAGCTTAAAAGAGATAAGTCTATAAAAGACAGCGGATCATTAATCCCTGGTCATGGCGGTGTTTGGGATCGCTTAGATTCACATATTGCCGTTGTACCTATTTTTATTCTATTAGCTAACTTAATGGCATGAAGAATATTGTTTTATTAGGAGCGACGGGCAGCATTGGAGATAGTTGCCTAAATGTAATTAGGCAAAATAAAAAACATTTTCATTTGTTTGGTATTGGGCTTGGAGGCAATTTAGATAAGGCTCAACAAATAGGAAAAGAGTTTAGCCCAGAACACATTTTCGTAGCTGAATCTAATATTGATAAATCACATGATTTATTGCAATCATATCCAAATATTCTTAACACTGAAGACGAATTACAGGGACTGATTCAAGATCCAAGCGTTGACATAGTAATTTCAGCAATCTCAGGATTTGCTGGCTTAAAGGCAAGTTATTTTGCTATCGATGCTGGTAAAACTATTCTTATCGCAAATAAAGAAAGCATTGTTGCAGCTGGTGATATTTTAATGCCGCTTGCTAAAACTAAAAACTCAGAAATCATTCCTGTTGATAGTGAGCACAATGCTATCCATCAATGTTTTCCTCCACATAGAGATCTAAAAGAAATTTCTAAAATTATGATTACTGCATCAGGCGGTCCTTTTAGGGAAAAGACATTTAAGGAGTTAAGTGGGGTGACATTGCAAGATGCTTTGAAACATCCTACCTGGAGCATGGGCACCAAAATTACGATTGATTCAGCAACTTTGGTTAATAAATGTTTAGAGTTAATTGAAGCTCACTATCTTTTTCAAATTCCTGAATCTAAGATTGAAATTGTAGTTCATCCTCAAAGCATTATTCATTCAATGGTTACATTTATTGATGGGTCTACCATAGCTCAAATGAGTAATCCAAATATGGAAGTGCCAATTGCAAATGCCTTGGGTTTAGATAAAAGGTTACCCATTAATTTTGAAGTAATAAATTTTTCTGGATTAAATTTGTCATTTGAGCCTATTGCAGATGGAAGAGAGGTAATTTTTGAGATGGCTAGAGAGGTCTGCAATAAGAAAGGAAACTTAGGAGTCATTTTCAATGCTTCAAATGAGATTGCGGTAGATGCTTTCATAACTAAACAGATCGATTTTGTTGATATATATCAAGTTATTCAAAGAACTTTTGATCACTTTCCATGTTCTAAGGTGAGCACATTAGCCGATATATTTGAATATGATAAACAAGCACGCATTCAAGCAGAGAAGGTGATAAAATCCTTACACTAAATTTTTCAATAATATGATTTATCTACTTTCAGCAATAGTATTACTGGGCGTTCTCATTACCATACATGAATTTGGGCATTTTATTGTTGGGAGGATGTGTAATATACACATCTATCGCTTCTCAATAGGCATGGGTCCGGTTATCTATAAAAAACTCGATAAGCATGGCACTGAATTTGCTCTGTCTGCACTTCCATTGGGTGGATATGTAGCATTTCATTCTGAGAAGGCTGCAGAAGAGGCATTGGACCTTCAGCAGCCTTTAACTCCTGAGCAAAATGAGAATACTTTTGAAAGTAAGCCGAAGTGGCAAAGGGCACTCGTCATGCTAGCAGGCCCAGTTGCCAATTTCATACTTGCTATAGGAATTTTATCTGTAATCTTTGTCAATTCTGTTGAGCGTCAATTTATCCCTGAGGTATCTAACGTTTCCTCTCAATACCTTCAGAATAATTCTTCTCTCAAGGTAGGGGATATCCTCACTTCTATTAATGCAAAACAAGTTTCTAGCCTTCAAGATATTAGGTTAGAGTTGCTTTCATTATCAGGAACAAATGGAACTATTAATTTTAATTTCATAACTGGTCCACGTGCATCTGAATATAGGGTGTCAGTCCCTGTAGAAAATTATCTTTCAGATCCAGATGAGCAAAATGCACCAGAAAATTTTATGGGTTTTGATTTATCCATGAAATTACAACCAACCGTAGGCGTGATCGCAAAAGATACCGAGGCTGCCAAAAGTGGATTAATGGTTAATGATCGCATTTTATCTGTGAATAGTCAGTCTATTAAGTCATTTGAAGATCTGAGAGTATTTTTACAGGACTATCAAGGCTCGGATTTAGATTTAAAGATTCTGAGAGCTGAGCAAACTTTATACTTAAACGTACCACTGAGTACAAGAAAAAATGCCAATGGTAAGGAAGAAAAATATATTGGAATAATGCCCGGTTTAAAAAGATCTTTCTTTGATTCTCTTTCAAAGGGAGCTTATGAAACATATAACCTGAGCATTAAAACTTTAACCTTTGTTGGCAAAATGATCACAAGAGATTTAGGCACACAAAATCTTAGTGGTCCAATTGGCATTGTTCAGATGGCTGGAGATACTGCCAAAGCTGGCTTCATGCCATTTTTATACCTAATGGCTCTTTTAAGTATCAGTTTAGGAGTATTAAATCTATTACCGATTCCAGTTTTGGATGGCGGTCAACTGGTTATGCTGGGCATTGAGGCTGTTCGAGGCTCACCTATGCCAGAAAAAATGGAAAATTTATTTTATATGTCAGGCTGGGTGGCGGTTGGGTTTCTTATGATCTTTGCTGTATTTAACGATATCTCTAAATTTTTGTAGTCTTTCAGATGAAAAAAATAGCTCTTTATTTCCTTGCTTTCATATCATTTTCAGCTACTGCATTTGATGAGTTTTTGATTACTGACATAAGGATAGTTGGTTTACAAAGAGTTTCTATTGGTAGTATTTTTACTGCTATTCCTGTCAATGTAGGCGATACAATGAATCAAGGCAAGGTCTCTGAAATCTCCAGAGCATTATTTGCAACAGCACAATTTAACGATATTCAAATTGGTAAAGATGGTAATGCATTAATCATAAGTGTCTTAGAAAGACCATCAATTTCTGCTATTGAGTTAGAGGGCAATAAAGCATTGAAGTCAGAAGATTTATTAAAAGGGCTTGAGGGAGCTGGAATTGCAGAAGGGCAAGTATATAAGCGCTCAACCTTGAATGGCATGAAGAGTGAGCTAGTCCGGCAATATGCTTCCCAGGGTAGATATGGTGCAGATGTTGAAATTGAAACTATTGATAAGCCAAGAAATACCATCGAATTAAAGATTATTATTGATGAAGGTGAAAGCGCTAAAATAAAAAAAGTTAACATCATCGGTAATGAGCTCTTTTCTGATGAAGATCTGATGACTGGCTTTGAGCTCAAGGAGGGCAAGTGGTATTCCTTCTTATCAAACAAAAATAAATACTCAAAAGAAAAATTAGAAGGTGACATAGAAAATTTAGAATCTTTTTACCTCGACAGAGGCTATTTAAAATTTTCTCTTGAATCTTCCCAAGTTTCTGTTTCAAAAGATAAAAAAGATATTTTTATAACTTTGAGCATTAGTGAGGGGGAGCAATATAAGATTGATGAAGTTACTATTATCGGGGATATGCCATTAAATGAGCAAATGTATACCCCTGTGATTGATAGTCAGAAAGACCAAATATACTCTCAAGCACAAATTACTCAAATTGAAGAATATTTTGTAAACCTTTTAGGAAATGAAGGTTATACGTTTGCTGAAGTTACTGGAAATCCCGAAATCAGCCAAGATGATAATAGAGTCTCTCTTTTATTTCTGGTCCAGCCTGGAAATAGGACGTATGCAAGAAAGATTTTATTCTCTGGCAATTATTTAACAAATGATGAAGTTCTTCGGAGAGAGATGCGGCAGTTTGAGGGCGCATGGGCTTCTGATAATTTAATCGAAGGATCGAAAGTTCGTCTTGAAAGATTAGGTTTTTTTAAAGAGGTTAATGTCGAGACAATGCCTGTTCCCGGTACTGAAGATCAAGTTGATATTGAGTTTACTGTTGAAGAAGAGAGCACTTCTAGCATCGGAGGCTCGATTGGTTATAGTGATTTTGGGATGAATTTAGGTTTAAATTTATCTGATAATAATTATCTTGGTAGTGGAAACAGATTTAACTTAGGCATCAACAAAAGTGTATATCAAGAAGCCTACAATATATCATTCTTTGATCCTTATTTTACAATGGATGGTGTTAGTAGGGGTTATAGCCTGTATTACAGGGTTACTGATTACGGTGAATATAACGTTGCAAATTATCTTACAAATTCTATGGGTGGCGGCGTTCAGTTTGGTTATCCTATAAGCGATACTCAAAGAATAGGCCTAAACCTTAATTTTGATAATACAGATATTGATCCTGGCTCCCTCCCATCAAGAGAGATAGCAGACTTTCTTGCATCAGAGGGAACAGTATTTGATGTTTTTAAAGCCCAGGCTGTTTGGTCAAGGATTACTTTAAACAGAGGTATGTTCCCTACGTATGGATCTTCAACAGATGTTATGCTGCAAGCTACCATACCTGGCAGCGATCTTACTTACTTTAAAACAAACATACGACAAAAATTTTATCGTCCCTTAGGTTTTGCTAATCTGGTTTTTGGATTTGATGGAGAATTAGGATACATCGGAGCATACGGAGATACTAAAATTACACCTTTCTTTGAAAATTTCTATTCAGGAGGTCCTCGCTCATTAAGGGGGTTTGAATCAAATACACTGGGTCCCAGGGTGACACCATCACCATGCTATGAATTCGATGCAAAAACGGGAGAGTGTCCATTAATTATTGATACCGATGGAGATGGGGTGCCAGATTCCATTGCTCAAAACCCTTATGGTTTCCAACAGTTAAGAGATCCAATCGGGGGTAACTTCTTGGTTGAAGGCAGTCTTCAGCTTATCTTCAAACTTCCAATGGTTGAAGATCAAAGATCTATGCGATCCGCATTCTTTATAGATTTCGGTAATGTTTTCTCGACAGATTGTCAGGCATATCAGATTAATTGCTTTGAGCCATCCATCGAAGATTTAAGATATTCAATTGGGGTTGGAGTGACCTGGATTACAGGGTTTGGACCAATGAGTTTTAGTTTTTCTCAGCCATTTAACGATGGGCCGTTTGATAGGACCGAAGAATTCCAGTTTACCATCGGACAAGTGTTTTAGGGATTAGTTAGTGTTTTTTATTTCAATTGATATAAAATGTAACAACCATTTAAGGGTAAGGGGTTAAAGATGAAAAAATTATTATTTGTACCATTGTTAATTGCATCATTGCTTGCAGCTATCCCAGCTTTTGCTGCAGAGGGTATTGCTGTTATTGATATGCGAAGTGCTGTTTTAGCAACTCAAGTTGCTCAAGATGCTTTTAAGGCTTTAGAAGAAGAAACTGAATATGCAGCTAATATTGAAAGAGCTACTTTATTACAATCTGAGCGTCAGGCCATTGCTGAAAAACTTCAAAAAGATGGTGAAACTCTTTCGCAAGAAGAAATTGCTGATATGCAAAGAGATATCCAAGAAAAAGGTAAAGATATAGAGTTTATTGTTGGTAAGGTTCAAGCTAAACAAAGTGAAACCGCTGACAAGGTATTCAGAGATCTAAATCCCTCTCTTCAAAAAATTCTTTCTGAATTAATTGCTGCTAAAGAAGTTAAGTTGCTTCTCGGAAGAGAAAATATTTTATTTGCTGACACGGCTCTCGATCTTACTGATGATGTAACATCTATGCTTGACGTCGCTGCAGCGAATGGCGAAGACAGCAACTAAGTTTGTCCGGGCCATCGTATAGCCTTAAAGACTTAGCTGATAAAGTTAAAGGTAAGCTGGTCGGCAATCCCGAGGTTGTCATTAGCTCGATAGCAACAATTCAAAATGCATCCTCAGGATGCATTTCTTTTTTAGCTAACCCTAAATACAAAAAATTTCTTAAAGATTCATCTGCCTCTGCAATTATTGTTAGCCCGGAATTATCTAAGGGGCTTGAAACCCCTGGAATTATTGCAGATGATCCATATGTTGCTTACGCGATAATTTCTTCGTTGTTTACAAAGCATAGAAACCCTTACACTGACAAAACTATTTCTTACTTTGTTCATGAAACAGCTGAAGTCCATGATTCTGTGGTAATCGGCCCCAATGTTTACATAGGTCCGGAATGTAAAGTAGGCAGAAATTCTATTGTTCACGCAAACTCTTCCTTGGTAATGAACGTTGAAATAGGAAAAAATACCATCATTCATTTTAATTCAATACTAGGTTCTGATGGGTTTGGGTATGCTCCACAAAACGATGGATATATCAAAATTGAGCAATTAGGCAAGTTGATAGTTGGTGATAATGTAGAGGTTGGAGCAGGATGCACCATTGACAGAGGAGCTATAGACAATACTGAAATCCACAATGGAGTTAAGTTAGATAATCAAGTGCATATTGCCCATAATGTGATTCTGGGTGAGAACTCTGCAATTGCAGCATCTTGCGCAATAGCAGGCTCAACTACTATAGGAAAAAACCTTCAAATGGGTGGTTTATCCGGAATTCTTGGCCATTTAAACATCGCTGATAATGTTTTAATTGGTGCTCATACTCTTATTACCAAAAGTATTGATAAGCCTGGAAATTATGTCGGTATAATGCCAGCACAGGAGCAAAAAGATTGGGCCAAATCCTCAGTCTTCATCAAGCAAAGGAAATCAAAATGAGCTATGAATTTTCAGACATACTTAAACATTTACCTCATAGATATCCATTTTTATTTGTTGATAAAATTGTTTCAGTTGAATTGGGCAAGACTATCCATGCGCAAAAGAATGTTGCAATAAATGAAGATTTTTTTAATGGTCATTTTCCCAATAAACCAGTCATGCCTGGCGTTTTAATTATTGAGGCTCTTGCTCAAGCTGCTGGTATTTTAGGATTTATGACTATGGGGAAAACACCTGAAGAGGGAAGCATTTATTATTTTGCTGGCGCTGATAAAGTGAGATTTAAAAATCCCGTAAGCCCTGGAGAAGTAATTAATTTATATGCAAGCATACGATCTGAAAAAAGAGGGATTTGGAAATTTGATTGTAAAGCTGAAGCAGATGGAAAAAATGTGTGTGAGGCAACGATACTTTGTGCAGACCGACCTAAGTAAGTATGACTAATTCTGTTATAGACCCTTCTGCAAAAATTGATCAATCTGTCAAAATTGGTCCCTTTTGTGCCATAGGGCCTGATGTAGAAATAGGTCCAGATTGCATTCTCCATTCTCATGTTGTTATCAAGGGACCAACTAAAATTAAGGCAGGAAATATCTTTTATCAGTTTTCTACCATTGGCGATGATACTCCTGACAAAAAATATAATGGTGAAGCAACTACCTTAGAGATTGGTAAAAATAATATTTTTCGAGAGGGTGTTACAGTTCATCGTGGGACTGTTCAGGATAAGTCTAAGACAGTTATAGGCGATGAAAATTTGTTCATGGCTTACTCACATATTGCCCATGATTGTGTGGTTGGTAATCAAAATGTATTTGCAAATACTGCTGGCTTGGCTGGGCATGTCACAGTTGGAAATAATGTAATTCTTGGTGCTGTTACTCTAGTTCATCAATTTTGCTCCTTAGGAGATTATTCTTTCACAGGCCTGAATACATTGATCACCATGGATGTGCCTGCATTTGTAAAAGTTGCAGCTAATCCAGCGAGACCAATAGGCCTGAATACAATTGGAATGCAGCGAAATAATTTTGACTCTGATTCAGTGAACTTAGTAAAAAAAGCCTACAGAATTATCTACAGAAAAGGCTACTCTCTCGATGATGCAATTAAACACTTGCACGCATTGAATAAAGATGACAATCCAGCACTTAGGACTTTTATTTCCTCAGTTGAAAGATCTGAAAGAGGCTTACTTCGATAGGTGCCAAAAAAGAAGATAAAAGTAGGCATCATTGCTGCCGAGCACTCAGGGGATAGGCTGGGATCAAAACTTGTTGAATCATTGCAAAATATCTTTGAAGTTGATCTTTATGGTTTAGGTGGGCCAGAGGTGAACGCTAATACTATCGTCACGCCTCCAGACATTGATTATCAGGATCTTCATGTAATGGGCCTTATTGATCCATTAATCAATCTTCCAAAAATTCTCTCAATTAGAAAAAAGTTATTAAATCTTTTTATTTCAAATGATATAGATATTTTTATTGGCGTTGACTCACCTGATTTCAATATGTTTTTTCATAAAAAGCTCAAACTAAAGAACATCAAGACAATCCAGGTAGTAAGCCCCTCAGTCTGGGGATGGAGAGAAAATAGAATTAAAGCCATTCAAGCATATGTTGATTTAACAATGTGCTTATTTAAGTTTGAATGTAATTTTTATGATAAAAAAAACATGCAGAGCTTTTTTTTGGGTCATCCATTTAGTCAACTAAAGCCTAAAAACAAAGAAGAGTTAATTTCAAAACATAGCCTAGACTCTTCAAAGAATTTTATTAGTATCTTGCCGGGAAGCAGAGCAAGTGAAATTTCTCAATTGATGCCCGTTTATGTTGCGGCAGCAAAAAAACTCCTTAATTTAAATTCAAATAGATATTTTTTAATACCGGCTGCAAATAAAAAATTAGCTGAGATGATTCAATCAACAAAAGCTATTAATGAAATTCCTTACAAGCTATCCATTGATTCAACTCAAGATTTTCTTACCTTATCTTCAATTTCAATTGTTACCTCGGGTACAGCCACACTAGAAGCAGCGGTTTTAGGCTCAGCCCCAATTATTTGCTATAAAACAAATAAGCTAAATTATGCAATTTTAAGTCGACTGGTTAGAACACCATTTGTTGGGCTGCCAAATCTACTACTTCAAGAACTTATTTTTCCTGAATTAATTCAACACGATTTAACGCCTAACTCAATTGTTAACAGTTTTTCTAAAATATCTTCTGAGCCTGAGCACTATCAATCTTATCTCTCAGAGATCAACGACTCTATGCGTGGAGAAGGTTTTGAAGTTGCTGCCAACGCAATTAATAATCTATTGTGATTATTGCTGGGGTTGATGAGGTTGGAAGGGGGTGTTTAGCCGGACCAGTCACAGCTGCAGCTGTAATTTTAAAAAATCCTATATCAGAATTAAGAGACTCGAAGGAAATTTCTCCCACCAAAAGAGAGGCCTTGGCTAAAATAATAAAAGAACGATCTATTTATAGTTTTGCCAGTATCTCAAATGATAAAATTGATGAGATAAATATTCATCAAGCGACGTTGCTTGCTATGCAAGAGGCTATAATGAATTTATCCATTACACCAGATTTAGTTTATGTTGATGGGAAATTTATCCCAAATATTGAGGTAAATTGTAAGGCAGTGATTGGGGGTGATAAGCTAATTCCAGAAATTTCAGCAGCCTCAATTATTGCTAAAGTACATAGAGATGATTTCATGAAAGAGATAGATAAAAAATACCCAATTTATGATTTTGCACAAAATAAGGGTTATGGAACTCCCCATCACTTAACTGCTCTTAAAGAATCAGGCTATACATCCTTTCATCGAAAGTCATTCAAAGGAGTTATTGTTTAATTTTATGCAAGCTTCTTTTATTCATCTCAGAGTCTCTTCAGAGTTTAGTATCTCTAGGGGATTGATTAGAATCAATGAAATCATCGAAAATACACAGAAGTTAAATATGCCAGCAGTCGCTCTGACTGATTTAAATAATATGTTTGGCATGGTGAAATTTTTTAAGAAGGCAGAGGCGGCAGGGATTAAACCTATTGCAGGCACTACCCTCAATTTGAAATCACATTCTGGAGAATTTGGTGAGATTCTTTGCCTTGCAAAAAATAATGAAGGGCTAAAGTCTTTAATGGGCATTATCTCAAAATCTCAACTCCAGCAAGAAAATGGTTATATTTTTGTAACTTATGAAGATTTAAGCAGCTGTGCAGAAAATATTATAGTTATAGCAGGCGGCCCCTCATCGACTATTTTTAATCTAGCTAAACTCAAAAAAAATCAAGATTTAAAAACTGAATTACTTTCTTTCAAGGAAACATTTAAGGATGATTTTTGCATTGAACTCCAAAGGCTAGGTAAAAGCTTTGAAGAAGAATTTATTCAATGTATTTTGCCCCTAGCATCTGAATTTCAAATTCCAGTCATAGCTTCCAATGACACAATGTTCTCTCAAAAAGAAGATTTTGATATTCATGAGACGAAGGTCTGCATCAACACTGGTAAGACGTTGAATGATGCAAATCGAGAAAGGCTCTTTACCCCAGAACAATTTTTTAAATCTACCAAGGATATATCTAATTTATTTAGTGACTGTGATTCAGAAACTTTAATAAATAATACTTTAGCAATTGCTCAAAAATGTAATGTCACACTCACAACAGACCAATATTTCCTTCCAGAATATCCAGTGCCCAAGGAACATGATTTTAATTCTTTTTTATCAGAGCTTTCTAAGACACAGCTTGATGAGATTATTGAATCCTACTCAGCAGATAAAAAAGAAATTTATCTAAAACGCTTGGATTATGAGTTAACGCAGATTCATGCAACTGGATTCTCCAGTTATTTTCTAATCGTTGCAGATTTTATTCAATGGTCTAAAGATAACGATGTTCCAGTTGGGCCAGGTAGGGGATCAGGAGCTGGTTCTTTGGTTGCCTATGCTCTAGGGATAACAGCTCTAGATCCAATTGAGCATAATCTTCTTTTTGAAAGGTTTATTAATCCTGAGAGAATATCCATGCCGGATTTTGATATCGATTTCTGTATGGATAAAAGAGACATGGTGATTGATTATGTTGGGCAGAAATACGGAAAATCTGCTGTATCTCAGATTGCAACATTCGGTACGATGGCGGCTCGAGCCGTAGTTAGGGATGTGGCAAGAGCATTAGGTAAACCTTATGCTTTGGGTGACCGAATTTCAAAAATGATACCATTCATTCCCGGAATGACTCTAGAGAAAGCTATTAGCTCTCAACCTATATTTAAGAAAATGATTCAGGATGAGGAAGAAGTTTCTGAGATTATAGATTTAGCATATAAACTCGAAGGAATAGCTAGGAATGTTGGAAAGCATGCTGGAGGAATAGTAATAGCCCCAGGATCAATCGCAGATTTTTGTCCTACGTACTTTGATCCCCAATCAGATTCCCTCATGACTCAATTTGATAAAGATGATGTTGAGACTATTGGATTGGTTAAATTTGATTTCCTAGGATTAAGAACTCTTACAGTAATAGACAGAGCAGTAAAAACGATTAATGAATATCTAAGCGAAAAAAATGAGAAAACTATAGACCTCAATTCCCTTACCTTAGATGATCCTAAGGTTTTTGAATTACTGGCTTCCGGAAGAACTACAGCTATATTTCAACTTGAGTCAACTGGCATGAGAGAGTTGATTCGCAGATTGAAGCCAACTAAATTTGAAGAGATAGTGGCTTTGCTTGCTTTATATAGGCCTGGCCCCCTTGAATCAGGCATGCATGATGAATTTGTTGATAGAAAACATGGAAAGAGCAAGGTAACTTTTCCTCATGAATTACTTACCCCAGTATTATCAGAAACATACGGAGTAATTTTATATCAGGAGCAGGTCATGCAAGCTGCACAAGTTCTAGCTGGATATTCTCTTGGCCAGGCTGATATTTTGCGAAGAGCAATGGGTAAGAAAAAAGTTGAGGAGATGGAGCAACAAAGACAAATATTTGTTGATGGTTGCTCTCAAAATGAAATTAAAAAAGCTACTGCTGAGAAAATTTTTGATCTTATTGAAAAATTTGCTGGCTATGGCTTCAATAAGTCTCATTCCGCAGCTTATGCAATGCTCTCTTATCAAACTGCATATTTAAAAACATACTTTCCTGAGTATTTTATGGCAGCTGTCTTATCTACAGAATTAGGTAACACCGACAAGATTAATACTCTAATTAATGAATGCAATGAGATGAAGATTAAGGTATTAACTCCTGATATCAAAACTAGCAATAAGCACTTTAATGTAAACGAAGATCTTCATATTAAATATGGTCTGGGGGCAATTAAGGGAGTTGCGGATTCTTTTATTGATCATGTGATCGAGGTAAGAAAAAATAAATCTTTTAAAGATCTTTTTGATCTTACAAAAAAAGTAAATATTAGATTGGGCGGTAAAAAATCTATTGAAGCGTTGACTAAAGCGGGCGCATTTGATGAATTAGCCCCCTCTAGATCTGTTGCACTTGCTTGTATGGAAGACATGCTAAGAGAGGGGCAGAAAAACAGCGCTCAAATGGCTGGGACATCTGATCTTTTTGCTTCAATGGAGGAAAAGTTTGATCCTTATGAGAAATATGTAAATGTGAGAGATTTATCAAAAGAAGATTTACTAAATCATGAGAGGGATGCTCTTGGATATTACTTTTCAGGCCATCCAGTAAGCGCAATAGAGGGAATGGTTGAAAATTTAAGATCTCATCGAATTAATGAAGTCACAGATGATATTAGCAGAGCAAAAATAGTTGGATTGCTTAATTCATATAGGCAAATTAGAGATCGCTCAAATAAGCAAATAGCTTTTATTAGTTTTGACGATGGTACAGGCACCATGGAAGGCACAATCAGCACAGATGTCTTGGAGAGACACCACTTACTATTGAAGGAAAACTCTATTCTTATTTTTGCTGGTTCAATTGAGATTGATGATTATAAATCCAAAGAATTAAATCGGAGAATGTATAAGATGAAAGTAGGATCCGTGACTTCACTTGAATCACAAATGAGCCGAGGCAATAAATCTATTATGATTGATGCAAGAAATCTCCCCAGTGACTTTATTCAATCCAATATGGCAAATTTAAAAAATTTAAACGGAGACTTCTGGAAGCATGGAAATTGCAAAATACATTTAAAAATTCTCCATGAGAACTCTGAGGCTATAATAGAGCTTGGTGATGAATTTAAACTTATGCCTTCAGCTGAAAATATCAAGATATTAAAGGATATGTTCGGTGATGAGGTAATTAAATTAAACAAATGAGTATCAATATTTTAGAGTTTGAAAAGCCAATTGCAGAAGTTACAGAGAAGATAGAAGCCTTACAATTAGCCGCTGCAGATAATCCAGAGCTTTTACCTCAAATAGATAAATTGAAATCTGAACAAGCTGTATTGACGAAGAAGATTTATTCTAAGTTATCCACTTGGCAAAAAGTCCAGGTTGCTCGACATCCTAATAGGCCCCATACACTTGATTTTATTGAAAGAATCTTTGATGAGTTTGAGGAACTGCATGGAGATCGCCAATTTGGCGATGACGCTTCTTTGGTTGGGGGGATTGCAAAATTAGAAGGCATGCCTGTAATGATTATTGGACATGAAAAGGGTAGAGATACCGAAGAAAAAGTTAAGAGAAACTTTGGTATGCCTCAGCCAGAGGGTTATAGAAAAGCGAAAAGGCTTATGCAGCTAGCTGAGCAATTTAATATGCCTGTAATTACCTTTATTGATACTGCTGGAGCATATCCAGGAGTAGAAGGTGAAGAAAGAGGTCAGAGTGAAGCAATTGCCAGAAATCTAGCTGTTATGTCTAGTCTTAAAACTAAAATTTTAGTTGTAGTTTCAGGTGAAGGTGGTTCTGGCGGGGCTTTGGCTTTGGGAGTGGGAGACCATGTTGCTATTTTAGAATATGGTACATATTCTGTAGCATCACCTGAGGCTTGCGCTTCAATAGTTTGGAGAGAATCTGATAAAGCTCCAGAAGCTGCAGAAGCTATGAAAGTTGGAGCAAGCGACTTAAAAAAAATAGGCATCGTTGATGAGATTATTATTGAGCCTATTGGTGGTGCACACCAAGACTACGATATGATTTCAGCAAACATTAAATCATCTTTACTAACAAACATAGCAGAGCTATCAAAATTCTCTCAAGAGGAGTTACTTCAAAGACGTTACCAACGCTTACTTAAAATCGGTGCCTGATTTTGTTTGATCCAAAAGATTTTTTTGATTTAGTCGATCCTAAAAAAAATATTATTGTTGCCTTCAGCGGAGGAGGGGATTCCTCTGCGCTCTTGCATTTTTGTCATGAGATCAATCAGCAAGGCCTTTTACATGGAAGTCTCTCAGCAATTCACATAAATCACTCATTAAATAAAGATTCAGATCAATGGGAAGATCACTGCAAAATATTTTGCGAGGAAAGAAATATTGCTTTTCAGAGCTTTGTTGTAAATATAAATTCAAAAAAATCAGGTCTTGAATCAGCTGCAAGGAATGCCAGATATAAAATTTTTAAAGAAGTCCTTCAATCAAATGATCAATTATTAATGGCTCATCATGCAGACGATGTAGCTGAAACAATTTTATTTAGACTGTTTCGAGGGACTGGATTGGATGGTCTTCAGGGGCCAATGAAAAAACGCACCTTAGGAGAGGGTGTAATTTTAAGACCATGGCTAGGTTATTCTAAATCTGATCTAACCCAATATTTATCTATGAACAAGATTGAATTTATCTCTGATGATACTAATCTTGAGGATAACCAAGATCGTAACTTTATTCGCAATGAGGTTCTCAAGATGGCTTCAAATCGTTGGCCTAATGCAAGCATGCAAATCCAACAAACTGCTCAGCTAGTTTCAAAACATAAAGAAGTTCATGATTTTTTACTTGATCAGCAATTTAAAAAATATATTAGAGGGTCTAAATTGAATAGGAATTTTTTGCTTGATCTTGAAGAGGGAACTTGTGCAGAAGTAATAAGGTATTGGATAAAAATTAATAATGTAGCTATGCCAAATAAAAAAATAATTAGCGAAATTTTTAAAGCATTTATTCACTCTAATCCCAGTTCAAGAACTCAGGTTAATTGGTCAAGAGCAGATAATGATCAAAAGAGCGCTTTTTTAACTTTTAGTGATGGCGATTTAATCTTAAATAAGAAATAATCAGTTAATTCGGAGAGAAATATGAGTTATGAAACTATAAGCTTAGAGATTGAAAATAGGGTAGCAACTATAACGATTAATCGTCCAAAAATGATGAATGCCTTTAATGAACAGCTTATTTGGGATATGGGGGATGCAACTGAACAAGTGAAAAATGATTCTCAAATTAGAGTGTTGGTTATAACTGGTGAGGGCAGAGGTTTTTCTGCTGGTGCTGACTTAACTGAAAGAGACGCTTCCTGGTCAGATACCAAGGATGCTTTATTAAGAGGCTACCATCCTTTTTTAAATAACATTATTGAAATGCCAAAACCAGTCATTGGTTCAATCAACGGAGCTGCCGCTGGCATTGGAGCTGCATTAGCTATGGCTTGTGATTTAAGAATCATGGCCAAAGATGCATACATTATGTCCGTTTTTAGCAATATTGCATTGGTGCCTGATGGCGGGCTAAGTTTTCTCTTAACAAGAGCCATTGGGTATGCGCGAGCTTTAGAATATGCAATTGAAGCAAAGAAAATATCTTCTGCTGATTGTTTGACTATGGGTATAGCTAACAAGGTTGTGGAATTAGATGAATTAACCGCTGAAACAAAAAAATGGGCGGAACATCTATCCAAGAGATCGCCACAAGCCTTATCATTAACCAAGAAATTGATGAATGATTCAATGACTCAATCATATGATGAAACCTTTAATGCAGAAGCAGAAGCACAAAATAATATTTTTGGGTCTGAAGAGAATATGGAAGGGGTTAAAGCCTTCCTAGAAAAGCGCGAACCTAACTTTAAGTAATCAGTTTATTTAACCCGGCTACAATAGCCTGAAAAGAGGCCTTGACGGTATTACCATCAATTCCAGCACCCCACTCATTTTTCCCTTCTAGAGTTAACTCAATGAAGGCAGCAGCTTTTGCATCAGAACCTGAGGTAACAGAATGCTGATGATAATCAGATACAGAAATCGATGTTGAAAAATGATTATTGATTCCAAATATAAAAGCTTCGATAGGGCCTCCGCCAACCCCAGCAAGATTCACTTCATCGTTTTTATCTTTTAATGTAATTTCAACTTTATCTGATGTATTCCCTGAAGAATCTTCTGATGATGATAAGGCATAATTAATTAACTCGAGCTTGCCTTCAACAGCTATGTAGTTTTTTTCAAAAACTTTCCATATATCCCTAGACATAACCTCTTTTCCAGTCTCGTCAGCAACCTTTTGAACTTTTTCACTTAGATTGATCTGCAGTCGCCGCGGAAGGGATACCCCATGATCTTTTTCAAGTATAAAGGCTATTCCACCTTTGCCAGATTGTGAATTTATCCTTACAACTGCCTCATATGATCTACCAAGATCTGCTGGATCAATAGGCAAATAGGGGACTTCCCATTCTGGCTTATTTGATTTTTCAAGCGCACTTAAACCCTTCTTGATTGCATCTTGATGAGATCCAGAAAAGGCTGTAAAAACAAGATCTCCTGCATAAGGATGTCTTGGGTGCACGGGGAGTTGATTGCAGTATTCAACCTCTCTTATAACCGCATTGATATCAGAGAAATCAAGCTCTGGATCCACTCCCTGAGTCAGCAAGTTGAGCGCAATGGTGACAATATCAACATTACCAGTTCTCTCTCCGTTTCCAAACAATGTGCCTTCAACTCTTTCAGCGCCAGCCATTAAACCAAACTCAGAGGCTGCAACTGCAGTTCCGCGATCATTATGCGGATGCAATGAGAGGGAAATGTTTTTACGATTAATTAAGTTTTCATTCATCCATTCTATCTGGTCGCCATAGATATTTGGTGTTGCCATCTCAACTGTTGCGGGAAGATTGATAATAATTTTTTCAGAAGAAGCGTCTTTTAAAATATCTACTACAGCATCACAAACGTCTGCCGCGTAATTGAGCTCTGTGCCAGTAAAGCTTTCTGGAGAATATTCAAAAGACCATTTTGTTTCAGGGTTAGCTAATGCAAGCTTCTTTACAAGCGTTGCTCCATCAGTAGCGATTTTTTTAACACCTTCTTTGTCTTGATCAAAGACCACTTTTCTTTGAAGAGTTGAAGTGGAATTATAAAAATGAACAATAGCTTGAGAGGCTCCTTTAAGAGATTCAAAAGTTCTTTCAATAATATGGTCTCGTGCTTGAGTTAGCACTTGTATTGTGACGTCTGAAGGGATCTGTTTTTCTTCTATCAACCATCGGACAAATTCAAAATCTGTTTCAGAAGCCGCTGGAAATCCTACTTCAATCTCTTTGAACCCAAGATCGCATAGAAGTTTAAACATGCGCTTTTTCCTCTCATGACCCATGGGTTCGATAAGAGCTTGATTTCCATCACGCAGATCAACTGAGCACCATCTTGGTGCTGACTGAATGACTTGGTTTGGCCAAGTTCTTCCCTCTAAAGGAATAGGCTCAAAAGGTTTGTATTTTTTAATTAAATCTTTCATGATTGCTTTTGTGATGCTATCAAATAAATCTCAATATATTCTCTCTAAAATTGGCATTCCTTTATATGTGGATGCAAAAAAATCTTCTGTAAGTGATGAAATTAACATCTACTTCTTTCAAAAGGACAATATTCTAACATTACATGCTAATTCTGTAGATGAATACTCAGAAAAAGAGATAAAGTTACTTGAAGCCATCATTGCTGCAATTCATGGAACAAAGCAATCAGCCTCTCAAGGCGCTGTCCTTTTCTCTTCTGCAGATCCTTTAGATATATCAAGTTTTCAAAATACCTCCAATCTTAAAGCCACATTAGTTTTTTTTAATTCAGATAATCTTTCGGAGGACCTAAATTTAATTATTTCCCCTTCTTTAGAGGCCATGTTATCTAATGCAAGCTTAAAAAAAGATCTTTGGAGCAAACTTAAGCCTTTGCAGTCAGCTTAAATGACTATTTCAATTAGACCTGCTAGCTCAGATGACATTACGGCTATTTTAGAGATTGAAAATAAGACTAACCAAATACCATGGACGGAATCTCAATTTATATCTTCAATGGAAGTTGGCCACTATTCGGTGGTACTTCAAGAAGAAAATAATATTTTGGGATTTGCTATATATTCACCAATAGTTCCTGAATCACATTTATTAAATATTGCCATTCATCCAGTTTATCAAGGCAAGGGATTCGGAGATAAGCTGCTGCAACAAATTATTTTTCAAAATATAACAATGGGAGTTAAGGTGATCTCCCTTGAAGTGAGAGTCTCCAACCTTCCCGCGATTAACCTATATGAGAAGAATGGATTTTTTAAAGATGCTATTCGTCCTAATTATTACAACGGCCCACCTAAAGAAGATGCTTTATTGATGAGTTTAAAGATTTAGCTTATAGAATTTTTTGTAACTCAGACTCGATGGCTGATTCACCATCTTTGGGAGCAAATCTTTTGACTACCTGACCATCCTTATTAACAAGGAATTTAGTGAAATTCCATTTCACTGCTTCGGTACCCAGAATTCCCGGAGATTCATGCTTAAGATACTTAAATAAGGGACTGGCATTTGTACCATTGACCTCGATCTTGTCAAACATCTTAAATGAAACATTGAATGTAAGATCGCAAAATGATTGAATCTCCTCATTGGTCCCAGATTCTTGGGCGCCAAATTGGTTACATGGAAAGCCTAGGACCTCAAAATCTTGACCTTTATATTTTTCATATAGATTTTGAAGATCTTTATATTGAGGTGTAAATCCACATTTGCTAGCTACATTAACTATTAATAGCGTTTTTCCTTTGTAGCTACTTAAATCCACTGAATTTAATTCAATGTCTTTAACGCTTATGTTATATAACTCACTCATGCAGAACTCCTAATTTTGAATTTAGATTATACGTAATAAAACAAATATAATCATCGGATGGAAATTAAATGGAAATCGTACTCTGCGCTTACAAAAGATGAATTATATGCATTGCTCAATCTTCGTCAGCAAGTTTTCGTTGTTGAACAAGATTGTCCATTTATTGATGCTGATTTTAAAGATCAAGATTGTGATCATCTCCTCGCCTATCAAAACAATGAGCTGGTGGGTTACCTAAGAGTTGCAAAGCCTGGAAAACGTTACGAAGGACCAGAAATTGGCAGAGTATTAACTGCTGAAAAGATTAGAAGAGAAGGTGCCGGAAAGATTTTGACTCAGGAGGCTATTGAGTTTTGTGCATCTAAGTACGTAAATTTTGAGATAGGTTTATCTGCACAATACAGACTTCTAAATTTCTATCAGGGTTTTGGTTTTGTTCCGCAGGGAGAGGTGTATCTAGAGGATGATATAGAACATATCAAGATGACCTTGACCCCAACATCAAATCATAAAAATGTTTTTCAATGGAGGCTCGGAATTCACCCATTGCTAATTTTAGGTGGAATCATCTCCGTTGGAATTATAGGATCAAGTTTCGTTAAAGAGATTGATGTCTCTCAGCTAAATTGGGTTGCTAAAATTGATGAGAGAGCTATTTCAAAAGAGAAGTATGAGATTTATTTAGAATCAATTGCTCAATCAAGAAAAACTGGATTAATAGACTCAGATCCAGACAATATCCTCGAAAGAATGATCGATGAGGAGTTATTGATCCAGCGAGGGATTGATCTTGGGATGATTGAGAATGATACCGAGATTAGAAGCACAATTATTCAAAAAATGATTGGTTCAATTATTGCCGAGACAAATGATTTACGTATTTCGAGGCAAGATCTTGAAGACTTCTATTCTGTTAACAAGGATTTGTTTACGCCCAGTCCTAAGTTACAACTTTTAAAGCTAAGCTTTAATGGCAATCAAAAGATCTCTGGTAATCAAGCAAGAGATTTGCTTATCGCAGGTGATCTTGTTGCTGCAAAACTCCTTGCTGAAAATGAAGTTATTAGTCTGCCTAATGTTTTGCTGCCGGCAATGAAAATTAGGGAATACATTGGGCCTTCTCTCACTCAGATTGCATTGAGCCTAGAGGAAGGCGAGGTGAGTGAGTTGATAGAGCTTGATGGAAATTTTCATTTATTAGTGCCACTGCAAAAAATTATATCCAGTGCGCCTGAGTTTAATAATGTCTATCAGCAAGTGGAGTCTGAATTTATTCGATTCAAAGGGGAGGAGTTGTTAGACGAATATTTAGAAGATCTCAGAAATTGGTATGACGTTGTTAAGGCAAATGACCTCTAAAAAACTTTTACTTTTATTTATCTTTCAGCTCTTGCTGCCGCTAGAAGCTCATAATCGTAGCGAATCTTATTCAAAGTTTCAGTTTCTTAATCTTGAAAGTGGAGTTGAGGTTAGGATCACGGGAACAATTAAGCGGGGTATTTTTGAAGCTTTAAATCTAGGCATAAAATTTCAATCATATGACGATTTTACAAATTATTTAGGCGATGCAATTTTTCTTGGAGATGCCTGCAAGCTAAATCAACCAGTAGAGTTCAATGAAAACAATGCAGCCGGCATTTTAAAATTTTATTGGGATTTTCAGTGCTCAACATTGCCATCAAATGTTTCAATTTCTTTATTTCAAGACCTAGGCGTTACTCATACCCATATTGCTAGGGGAGTCATAGATGGTGAAACCATTCCTGAATTTATGTTCACCAGTCAAACAGATCTTTGGCAGATTAATTCTTTATCTCAACCTAACAGAAATCAAAGCTCCTATTGGGGTTATTTAATTTCAGGTATCGAGCATATTCTGAGTGGCTGGGATCATCTAGCATTTTTGCTGGGCCTCATTCTGTTATTTCAAGGCAGAAACCTCGTCATTGCCATTACTGGATTTACTATCGGTCATAGCTTAACCCTTGGCCTTGGTGCTATGAATGTTTTGAGAGTGCATTCAGAAATGGTTGAGATTTTAATAGGATTTTCAATATTGCTTTTAGCTGTTGAAAAGTTTTTCAAGCATCACTATGAATTTGATAAGGGGATCAAACATTTGATATTTTCATCTATTGCACTATTTCCATTAGCGATATTTGGAGTCCTAGAGCCCCTACTAATATTAGGCTTAGCATTATTTTTAACTGTCTATTTAAGCCTAACGCATCATTATTCTTCTCCATGGATCCCCTTGACGATTACTGTATTTTTTGGATTAATTCATGGGCTTGGATTTGCTTCCTCAATTGCAGAAGTAGGCATCCCCCAAGATCGATTGTGGCAAATAATCTTAAGTTTCAATCTAGGTGTTGAGCTGGGTCAATTAGCTGTAGCTTTTGCAATACTTGGGTTATTCGCATTTGCAAAACATTATTTTTCCTCGTCTTTTTATGGCTCTATTCATAATATTACGGGTGCTGTAGTATTCTCTATGGGGACTTTTTGGTTTGTTACCAGGGCTATGGGAATATGAAATTTGCAATACCTCTATCAATGTTACCAATGGATGAAATGAAATCATTGGGCATGGCCGCTGATGAGATTGGGTACGATTTTCTTGCTGTGTCAGATCATTTAATTCATCCAGAAAATTTTTCAGTACCTTACCCATACACTGACGATGGAAGAGTGAGATGGGAGCAGGGCACTGATTGGCCAGACCCCATAAACTCATTGTCTTTTCTTGCTGGAGCCACAAAAAATATAAGGTTTTATACCAGCGTCTACGTTCTTCCGGCTAGAAATCCACTCAGAGTAGCAAAAGAGGTATCCACTCTTGATGCAGTATCTAATGGAAGGTTTGACTTGGGAATAGGCATGGGATGGATGCCAGAAGAATTTGAAGCAGGCGGTCAAGAGTTCCGACGAAGAGGAGCCCGCGCTGATGAAATGCTTGAGATTATGAAGTTACTTTGGTCGGGAAAGATGGTTGAGTTCAAAGGCCAGTTTTTTAATTTTAAAAAATTAGAAATGTTACCTGCACCAAAAACAGATATTTCTATTTATGTTGGCGGCTTTTCAGAGCCAGCTCTTAATAGAGCAGCAAGGCATGATGGCTGGATTTCAGATATGCACAGTTTGAGTGAGCTCGAAGCCTTGATGGCAAAATTAAAAGAAAAAAGACAAAAGCTGCCTCCTAAAGAAAATTATGAATATATTTGCTTTAGTTGCTGGGATGCTTTTAGCCTTGAGGGTTTTGGGCAAATGCAAAATTTAGGTGTGACGACTATGACCACATACCCATGGATGCTCTATGGGACAATGAATGATGCTCCATTGGATCAAAAGATTGAAGGCATGGAAAAATTTTATAATGAAATTATTTGTAAATTGAAATAGCAATTTATCCCATTCTAATCACCACTCCCTAGACCCTATAGTTGCTATAATGACTTTATGAAAGTTGTAAGGCTTGTAAAAAATTCAGATTTTAAGAGTGTTGAGCATTTAGTGAAGCATTCTGGTAAAGGCATGACCACCATGCCAAAAACACCTAAAGAGATTAAAGAAAGAATTTCGTGGTCAGAAAAATCTCGAAATAAAAAAACTAAGAAACCAAATCAAGATAGTTATTTATTTGTGCTCGAGGATAATGGTCGCATAGTTGGGTTATCAGCTATTTATACATCTGTTTCGTTGAAGAAGCCTTCAGTTTTTTTTAAGAAGTCTATTTCACAGCTTGAATCTAAATCCTTAAATTTTACCAAGGACTTAGATGTGCTTTCTCTTCATCTATGTAAGCAACCTTATTCCGAGCTAGGAACTTTATTTCTTAAGCCTGCTTTCCGAGGGAAGGGGCGAGGCTCGCTTCTTTCTTTTTCAAGGTTTATTTTTATGTCTGCTCATCAACAACGCTTTGATCCAAAGCTTTTTGTTGAAATTAGAGGATTTAAAAATGCTAAAAATGAGTCCTATTTTTGGAATTCCTTTAGTAAAACTTTTTTTAATCTTGATTTTTTTAAAGCAGATGAAATTAGCTATATAGACAATCATTTTATTATGGAATCCATTCCTAAGTATCCTTTCATCATTGAGCATATGCCAAAAAAAGTGCAAAGAGTTATCGGCAAACCTCACCCTAATGCTATGCCCGCATATTCATTGCTTAGAAAACAAAACTTTAGACCTAATGGTTTGATCGATGTTCTGGATGGAGGGCCATGCCTGGAAGCAAAAATTAAAGATATTCCCTTGGTTAAATCTGCAAAATTACTTCCCATTGTGATTAAAAAAAATATTAATTTTGATCGATTTGGTTTCATCGCGAATCCATCCATTGATACTTTTGCAGTGGTCAAAGAAAATTATGCTTTTGATAAAGACAAGAAGAAGCTTTTCATATCAGCTAAAGTAGCAAAAGCTTTGAATTTAAAGTCAGGCTCTCTAGCGCAGGTCAACTAATGCTTTACTTACACAATCAATGGTCCTCGGGTAAAGGCAAGTCATTTAAATCCATGAACCCTTTGACCGGTGAGATAGTTTGGGAGGGGAATTTTGCCAATGCATCTCAATTAAATGCTGCAATGCATGCTGCTCATAAAAGTCATGATGGATGGTCGGCTGAATCTATTCAAACAAGAATAAAAATTATTAGAAAATTTTATGCTTTACTTGAAAAGAATAAGTTGGCAATGACTAAGCTGATATCGACAGAAACCGGCAAAACTCCTGCTGATGCTACTTCAGAGGTTGTCGCTACATTGGCCAAGCTTAACAATTCAATTCTTGCATATAAAAAACGCACAGGTTCTGAAAAAAATTCTCTGGGCGTCATGCAGACAAGTCTTCAACATTCATCTCATGGTGTCATGTCGGTTGTAGGGCCATTTAATTTTCCATTGCACCTACCCAATGGGCACATAACTCCGGCACTAATTGCTGGAAATACGATTGTTTATAAGCCAAGCGAGTCAACCCCCATGGTTGCAGAGTACATGATGATGCTATGGGATAAAGCGGGATTACCTGCTGGTGTGATTAATATGATTCATGGCGGCAAAGACATAGTGCAAGGTCTTTGTAAGCACTTCCTAAACAAAGGATTGCTTTTCACTGGTAGCTATAAAGTGGGCAAACAAATTAATAAAATCATGGCTGATTATCCAGAGAAAATTCTTGCTTTAGAATTGGGGGGTAATAATCCTTTGGTAGTTTGGTCGACTCAAAAAATCAATGCTGCAGTAGATCTTATTTTTGAATCTGCATTTATTTCATCAGGTCAGCGTTGCACTTGTGCTCGTCGCCTTATTCTTCCTAATAATAATAGCGGCAAGAAAATTTTAGCTAAATTGAAACTGAGGGTTCAATTGCTTACCTATTCAGATGAATCAGACCTTTACTATGGTCCATTAATCTCGCCTCAAGCAACTGAAGGATTTTTAAGATTTCAAGATAAGCTAATTAAGCTGGGAGCTAAATCTATTCTAAAGGCACGAAAAGTTAGAGGTTCATTTAACTTGGTCACACCTAGTCTTATTAATATTACCGGGATGAAAAAATCTTATGATGAAGAAAATTTTGGCCCCATGTTGCAGGTGTATTTTGCAGATACCTTTGATGATGCAGTGGCAGAAGCAAATAATACAAAATATGGTTTGGCAGCAGGGCTCATCTCAGACAATGAAAAATTATTCGAGGGATTTTCACAAAGAATTAATGCAGGCGTCATCAATTTTAATTCAACTACAACGGGTGCATCCGGAGCCTTTCCATTTGGCGGAATAGGTAGGAGCGGTAACCTTAGACCTGCAGGTTTTTATGCTGCAGATTATTGTGCATGGCCAAAGGCATCCATTATCAAAAAATTATAGATGACTTATTCTGGGGAGATTAATTTTGACGGTTTAATTGGACCTACTCATAACTATGCCGGTTTATCTCAAGGTAATTTAGCCTCACAAAAACATCTCAATCAGACCTCAAACCCTCAAGCCGCTGCATTACAAGGCTTGGATAAAATGAGGCTCATTATGGAGCAAGGCATTCCACAGGGATTTTTCTTGCCTCATGAGCGCCCAAACTTAAATACGCTTAGAGCGCTTGGCTTTGGCGGGACTGATGAAGAGGTGATTAATCGAGCAGCCAAGCTAAATCCAGCTTTATTAAAAAATGTTTATTCTGCTTCATCAATGTGGACAGCCAACGCAGCAACTTTCTCTCCTAGTATTGATAGCTATGATCAAAATATTCATATCACCCCTGCAAATTTAAACACTATGTTTCATCGCTCCATTGAACCTCGCTTTACGAAGATTCAACTGGAACTTATGTTTGGAGGAGTTGCTCAGGTGCATGATCCAATTAAACATATTTCAGGATATGGCGATGAGGGGGCTGCGAATCATCTAAGAATAAGCGCACAACATCTAAAGCCTGGTTTTCAGATTTTTGTCTATGGAAGTTCAGGATTTGAGTTGCAACAAGGTATTATTGCTCGCCAAGCAGAAGAAATTTCTCAAGCTGTTTCAACCCAGCATCAACTTGATCCTGATAGAGTTCTTTTTTTAAAACAAAATGAACAAGCCATTAATTCTGGTAGTTTTCATAATGATATTGTTAGTCTAGCAAATGAAGAGGTCTTTATTTTTCATCAAGAAGCATTTGCAGATAGAGTTGAATTAGAAAGAGTTTTGCATCACCTTAAAGATCATGTAAAAGGCTTTCACCCTATTGAGATTCTCTCTGAAGATATCGCTCTCGATGACCTTGTATCAAGTTACTTGCTTAATTCACAATTAATTACTGTTGAGAATAACGAGATGATGATCTTGCTGCCAGAAGAAGTCCAAAATCATCTTAATTGCATGCGGTGGCTTGAAGAAATTAAATCTTCATCGCCCATAAAGCACATTGAGTTTGTTGATATTCGTCAAAGCATGATGAATGGAGGAGGGCCAGCCTGTCTTAGATTTAAAACTGTGGTAAATAGTGATGAGTTTGATCAGGTCAATAAAAAATTTTTGCTAAGTCCGAAAAAACTTATGGATTTGAGAGCGCTTGTCAGTAAACATTACAGGGATAAACTTAACCCTGAAGATTTATTGGATATAAAGTTGATGCAAGAGTCCCTCACATTTTTAGATGAATTAACACAGTTGTTAGAGCTTGGAAGCATTTATGATTTTCAAAAGAACTAAGATTCTCTATCGGTAAATAGCACCCTTAGAAGAATTGCGACGTTTATTGATATCTTTGATAGAATCATCTATCTAAAATATATTTAATTTTTTTGGGGAAAGAAATTGTTTAATAAGATCAAAGAGTTTTTTAGAGTTTTGGGTGAGCTGAGATATTTGATTCCAGTTTTGCGTTATAAATTCCCAGACCCTGAGGATCAAGCTTCATTAGCTCATACGTTTCAAGCAACAACAGATAAGTTTTCTGAAAGACCTTTTTTACATTTCGAAGATGAAATGTGGACATATGATCATACAAATAAAGCAGCCAATAGCTTTGCAAGATATCTCGTTTCAACTGGCGTAAAGCATGGCGATAGAGTAGTGATGTTTATGGAGAATCGTCCTAGCTTTGTTATTACTTTGTTGGCTTTAAATAAAATTGGTGCCATAGGCGTTTTAATTAACACAAGTTTAACTGGTGACCCTTTAATCCACTGCATTAATTCATCTGATTCTGTCAAATTTATTGTAGGGGCAGAGCGAGCAGATGTTTTAGAGGATGTCTTAGATCAAATAAATATTACTAAACAAGAAGATTTTTTATGGGTTGAAGATACTGAACAGTATTCTTTGCCTGACTGGGCTATCGATCTTAAAGCTCAGTTAGATCTTTCTGATGATAAGAATCTACAAGAAACAAACTCAGTACGAGCAAAAGATGTGGCTTGTTATATTTTTACATCTGGTACTACAGGAGTTCCAAAGGCAGCAGTCTGCCCTAATCAAAAACTTATGGCAGCTTCAATTAATATAAAGATGGCTGGTTACCGCATTGACGAAACAGATTGTATGCACAATAGCCTTCCTCTATATCACTCAACAGGTTTGATGCTAGGTCTGTGTGCAGTTGTGCAGGCTGGAGCTTCAACTTTTATTAAAAGAAAATTTTCTGCATCTTCTTTTTGGGATGAGGTACAAAAATATAATACAACTGCCTTGGTTTATATTGGTGAGCTTTGTAGGTATCTATCTAACTCAGAGCCAACCTCAGCAGAGCAAAATAACCCTTTGAAAGTTATGGTTGGAAATGGTTTAAGACCAGATGTTTGGGATATCTTTAAAGATAGATTTGGGGTCAACAGAATTGTTGAAATTTATGGCGCAAGTGAAGGCAATGCTCTCTTCATGAATCTATTAAACAAGGATAAAACAATTGGCATGACAAATGCAGATGTTTCTCTTATTGAATATGATGTTGCTGAAGATAAAATTTTAAAAGGCGACGATGGTTTTTGTAAGAAAATCTTGACTCATGATCCAGGTTTATTAATTATTAGGATCGGTCCAAATTCTGTTTTTAACGGATATACAGATGCACAAGCAACTGAAAAGAAGATTTTAAGAGATGTCTTTGACGAAGGAGATGCTTGGTTTAATACCGGGGATTTAATTAAAACAGTTGATGTGGGTTATTCATTAGGCAAAACACACTACCAATTTGTTGATAGGGTGGGTGATACTTTTAGATGGAAATCAGAGAATGTTTCAACCAATGAGATCGGTGAGATATTAAATGGTTATAAGGATGTCAACATGTCTAATGTTTACGGAGTGCAAATTCCTGGCTGCGAGGGCAGGGCTGGCATGGCTGCTTTTAGTCTTGAAAATGCGAGTAGTTTTGACTGGCAAGCTTTCTCAGAATACGTTGATAGTAGCCTTCCTAAATATGCGCGCCCTCTTTTTATAAGAATTATTCAAGAAATGGATACCACGGGAACCTTTAAGTTGAAGAAAAATGATCTTAGAAACGAAGCATTTGATACTAGGAAAATCACTGATCCTGTCTATTGTTTGAAACCGAATTCACGCAATTATGAAGCTTTGGATGACGAATGGCTTGAAACAATCAATTCTGAGCAAGCCGGCTATTAATTTTCATTTAAGATCATTATGCATTGCCTGAACATTGCACTTTTAATTTGATCTTTGCTTAAGCCTTGCCCTTGTAATCTTGTCCACAAAGCAAAGGACAAAGTTGCGTGAAACAGATTTTGTGATTCATTATCAAAATTTAACACCTCAGGAATCACTTCCTCCGTTTTTTGTTTTATTTTCTTTTGATAGCTCATGTAATTTTCTTGTAAGAATTTATATTTCCACATATTTGAAACAGTCATGAATATTACTAATTTGTGTTTTTTGTAACCTGAATTTAGGAAATTTATAACAGTTGTAAGACGATCATTGAAGGGGGAAGCAGGATCAAATTTAACTTCAAAGTTATAGTCCTTGCTTAATTCAGAATCTACTGATTTAAGAAGGTTTTCCATGTCATCAAATTGTCTGAACACGGTCCTTATTCCAACGCCAGATTTATCAGCAACTATTTGAGCTGTAGGCTCTAGATTGCCCTCTCTAATTAATTTGATAACAGCGTCAACAATCAGTTTTTGGCTTTTAACGCTTCGTAATGTTCTTCCGTCTTGCTTAGTCATATATCTTTTGAATATATCTATTGACATAATTTATGTCAATAGATATTGTTAGTTATTATGAACAGAGTAACTGAAATCTTGGGGGTGAAATACCCAATCGTTCAAGCGCCAATGGGCTGGATTGCAAGAAGCCAGCTTGCTTCAGCTGTCTCAAACGCGGGGGGTTTTGGAATAATTGAAACTTCATCTGGAGAAACTGAAAACTGTAAAGCTGAGATTATGGCTATGTCTAAACTGACAGATAAACCTTTTGGTGTGAATTTACCTTTAATGTTCTTAAGAGACGAAAGCATGATTGACTTAGTGCTAGAACAGGAAATAAAGTTTGTTACAACTTCTGCAGGTGATCCTGGGAAATATATTCATATTCTTAAAGATGCTGGAATCAAGGTATTCCATGCCGTGCCAAGTTTAGCTGGTGCTATGAAGGCAGTCGATGCAGGTGTTGATGGCTTGGTGATTGAAGGTACCGAAGGAGGCGGTTTCAAAAGTCCTGAAGAGGTTGGTCTGATTGTATTAATTCAAGCTATAAGAAAACATACAGATTTACCAATCATTGCTGCGGGTGGAATAGTAGATGGGGTAGGAATGGCTGCAGCATTTGCTGCTGGAGCAGAAGGAGTGCAAATGGGTACTAGGTTTGTATCCTCAAAAGAAAGCCCGGTCCATGAAAATTTTAAAAGTTCTATTCTTGATTCAGACGAGCAAGGAACATGGATTTTAAATAAGAAATCTAAACCCTGTATTCGAGCTTTAAAAACTGAATTTACTCAAAAAATTTATGACGCTGGAGTCATGGAGATGACTGATATGATAAATATCCAAGATCTTTACTTTGGCGGTGATATGAATGCTGCTCCTGCACTGACTGGTCAATCAGCTGGTTTAATTGATCAAGTGAAGCCGGTTGCACAAATCATTGAAGAAACTATTGCTGAATTTAATGAGACGTGCAAAAAAATGTCATCTCAAGGATTTTAGTAATGAAAAGTTTAAATCCTATTCCTATTGGCGGGAACCCCGCATCACCATATACCAGAAAAATGGTCTCACTAATGCGTTATCGCAGGATTCCTTATGCAGTTGAATGGGGCGATCCTAGAGAATTTATTAAAAAGTTTAATATTGAAGAACCAAAACCAGTTTTGCTTCCTATTATGATTTTTGATGTTGACGGTCAAAAGAAAGCAATTACTGATTCCACTCCAATTATTCGTCATTTAGAAGATGAATTTACTGCACGTAGTGTTATTCCAACAGATAGGAAATTAGCTTTTTTAAATTATGTTCTTGAGGACTTTGGAGATGAGTGGGTTACTAAATATATGTTTCATTACAGATGGCATTTTAAAGATGATATTGAAAAAGCAGGCACAATTTTACCTTTAATGCATGATGTCAGTCTTAACAATGAAGCTCATTTGGATTTTAAGAAATATATCTCAGATTTGCAGATAAGTCGTCTATGGGTGGTAGGCTCTAATGAGACAACGGCTCCTATCATTGAAGCAAGCTATAGAAGGTTTCTTGGACAGCTTGAGACTTGCCTTTCATTGCATCCATTTATACTTGGAAGACGTCCATCATCTTCAGATTATGCAATTTACGGACAACTTACTCAGTTAATCGGTTTTGATCCGACATCTAGCAGTATTGCTCATGAAATCTCACCACGCGTCATCGCTTGGCTAGATCAAATGGAAGATATGAGCGGATTAGATCCTAATGAAGGTGATTGGATTAATTTTGAGGATGCTGAAGAAAACCTATCTCATCTTTTTGCAGAAATCAGCAAAGTATACATACCAGTTTTATTGGCAAATGCAGATGCTACTGCTCTCCATCAGAAGACTTGGACAGCTGAGATTGATGGTACTCAATGGGAGCAACGAAGTTTTCCTTATCAAGCAAAATGCTTGAAATGGATTAATGAAGAGTTTCAAACTCTAAATAATGATGATCAACAACAAATATTAAGTTTTTTAACTAAAACGGGATGTGAAGATTTAATTTTAAGAGACTAGGAATGGAAATATTAAGAACGCCCGATCAGAGATTTGATAATTTAAAGGAATATTCTTTTGATCCTCATTACACAACTATTAAAACCCATGATGGAACAGATTTAAGAATTCATCATATTGATGAAGGTCCAAAAGATGGTCCAATGCTTTTGGCAATGCATGGTCAGCCTGTATGGAGTTATCTCTATGCTCGCATGATCCCCTTTCTTAACAAGGCTGGCATTAGAGTTATAGCCCCAGACTTACCAGGATATGGAAAATCAGATAAACCTGCTGCGCGGGAGGACTATAGTTATCAAAGGCAAGTAGATTGGATGTGTGACTGGTTAAAAGAAAACAATTTCTCTAATCTCACTTTTTTTGGTCAAGATTGGGGAGGGCTTATTGGCTTGCGTATGGTTGCCCAAGATCCAGATCGATTTATTAAGGTATCAATGGGAAATACTGGATTGCCTTATAACCCGGACGTTCCGC
>CABXNE010000009.1 GCA_902513515.1 uncultured SAR86 cluster bacterium | reverse complement strand
CTAATTGCTTAAGAAAAACCACTGCTGCAATTGCTCTTACGCCTCCCCCGTCAAAAGATAAAACTAGTTTTGTTTTTTTGGATGGAGTGAGAGATTTAAAAAAACGCTGAATATACAATGATCAATTGCTCTCTAGATAAATTCTGTTTAAAGTTTGGCTAAGTCTAATTGCTCCCAATGCGATCCTTTCTTGAACGATTTCAAAATGGCTTTCCATATATTTATTTGTCACAATTTTTAACTCATTGTGTCGATAACCAACAGATTTTTGCATTGCAATATCTCGACTCTCTTGAGCCCAAGATTCGATCTCATGAGAATGATCTACCTCTAAAAATATTTTTATCTTAGATGTCACATTATCTAATAGGTAATCTTTACCATGAATAAATTCCATGTGATCAATAATCTGTCCGTCCCACAATTTATGCATATTGGTATTTTTACCATTTTCAAACTTGAGAAAATGCCTATTACCACCCAAATCCTCAGGATAACCAGCATGCATAGGCTGATGAATATCTCCAGCAAAATGACCAACAAACCATAAAGCCTCTTCTTTTTTACTAAATGACGTATTTTTATCTTTTAAAATATTTAGTTGCTCATAAAAAGAAGCAATAATGCACCCATTCTCAGGACACTTTACAGCATAAGTATCTTGCTCAGAATCAGAGAGATTGATGTAATGCCATGATCTAGTATCTTTTCTTTCACCTTTGATCCAGTCAGCCCAAAGACATGCTCTCCCAAAAGAGCCATGCTCTTCAATCAGTGGGTCTACTGCTTTTACGGCAGAAGGATTCAATAACTTATAAGCCTCATCACAAACCATCTGATGCCCAGTATCCCACCACGCACTAGAATCCATAGATAAAATAAAAAGCGAAGTAAAGAATATTTTTTTAAACATACTTAATGAAATTCAACTATAGATTTTGCAATGGATCGAAACATAGCAACATGCGCATCTTTTGAATACTGTATCTCTTGATAAAATTTATAGTTAGAGGAAGATTTCGCAATAACAACATTGCTAATTGGATCAATGTAAATATATTGGTTATAAAGCCCAGCTGCTAAATAGTCAGAAGAAGGAAAACCAGGAACCCACCATTGATAACCATAACCCCAGGTACTTGAAGAAAGATTATTTTCACCAGGTTGAAGATGAGGTCCATCAGTTAAATGTGATGCCTGCACCCATTGCTCTGGAATAATTTGTTGATCATTCCATTTTCCATTATTTAAGTAAAGCTGACCAAATTTAGCGTAATCACGCAAAGTAGCATTAAGGCCGCCGAGAGCCCATGCCATGCCTGTATCATCAACCATATAATAGGCATCATGCTCCATTCCTATTTTGGTCCAAATTTTGTCTTCAAGAGTTTTAGCAACTGGCTGACCAGTTACCTCCTCTAACAACATCGCTAGCATCTGAGTGTCGATACTTACATAATGATTAAAGGTCCCAGGCTCTTTTCCATTTTTTAAATTTTTTGCAAAGTCTCTCATAGATGTACCTTGCGCTATGGCTCGAGCAAATTTATTAATATCAGAGTTATAGTCTGTGTAATCTTCATTAAATATGATTCCTGATGACATTTGTAAAATGTCTTTAATAGGGATATTTTCGTAACCAGTTCCAATAAAATCTTTTAAATATTTTGTTATTGGATCTTCCAAGCTTTCAATAAGCCCATCATGATAGGCTATCCCAATAAGAGCTGAAAGAAATGATTTTGCAACTGACCATGAAATATGAGGTTGATCTTTTGAATTACCTTGCCAATAATTTTCATAGATCAAGGTCCCTTCATGAAGAATAATCAATCCATCTGACTTAAAGTAATCTAATGCCTCAACAAGGTTATGTTTCTTACCTTCCATTTCATAAAATTCAGGAAGTTCAAAGGGTTTTGTTTTAAAAATATAAGGTCTATCTGAAGCTTTTACTGTTGTAGTAGGAAAGATCTTATTCATATTCATAAAATTCTCGACAATCTTGTCCTCATCAAACAAATGAACAACGTTATAAACTCTTATTGCTTTAGGAATATAGATTAAGGCAGCAAAAAAAATAGCTATAAAAATCCCAATTAAAATTTTATTCAGCATCATTGATTATTGGAACATTGATTGATTAAAGGCATCAAGATATTCATTTGAAATTTCTTCTAACTGACGTTTATAACCTTTGTGAGTAAATATATAAAAATCTTTATTTTCAATTCCAGCAAAAATAGCTTGCGCAGCCTCAAGCGGCGATATTGGATAAGTGTTTTGTGCATCCTCAGCTGCAACCTCCAATAAAGCTTTTGGGTTATTGTCTGAATCTTCTGACTCGACCTTCTGATTTGAACTGCTACCGTATGTGCTATTTACAATATTGGTTGTTACTTCTCCTGGACAGACAATGCTTACATCAACGTTTGAATTAGTTAATTCAGCTCGCAACGATGTCATAAGGCCCCTAATACCAAATTTAGATGCTGAATAAAGTCCTAACATCGGATAGGCTATAAAGCCTGAGGTAGAGCAAGTTGCAATGATGTGCGCTTCTTCTTTAGAAGATTGCATTTTTGGTAAAAAGGCATGCACTCCATTAAAACAACCTCCTAAATTTATATTAATTAGCCAGTCATACATATCTCGGTTTACTTGACTTAAAGGAGCAGGACCAAGCACTCCAGCATTATTAAATAGAAGATGGCAATTTTGGAATGTTTCAAAAGTTTGACTTGCAAGGTTTTCAACTTCATTTAGCTTGCTTACGTCAGTCACTCTAGCTATGGCCTCAACGCCTTTGCTTTTAACTATCTCAAGCGTTTTATTTAATCCAGTCTCATCTACATCTGCTAATACAACCCGCATTTTATTATTAGCAGCAATCTCAGCGATTCCTCGACCAATACCGCTACCCGCTCCGGTTATTACAGCTACTTTATTTTCAAAATTTTTCATTCATTCCTTCGTTTCAACGCTCCCATTAAGATTATCTTATCTTAAATAAAATTAAAAATACTTAACTAAAAAATATGCCGAAGGTATAACAATAGCCCATAAAATCATGGCTAATATTAAGGGTTTCCAACTTAATGATTTGAGCTCAACCGAATCAAATTGGCTTCCAATACAAAATAGACCCAGCAGAAGAAAGCCCTGACTGGTTAACTGAAGGCTATTGATTGTCTGCTCATTAAAATTAAATACGGTGTTAGCAATGATTGCTAACATAAAAAATATTATAAACCGAGGAAATTTAGTCGCTTGTGCTTGCTTATTAAATACCCAATTGGCAATAAGTATTAATGGTATGAGCCATATAGTTCTTCCTAATTTTAATGTAGCTGCAACTTGAGCAGACTCATTGCTAAAAATAAGAGCCGAGCCAATAACTGAACCTGTGTCATGAATAGCTAACGCTGACCAAGCACCAAATTCAAAATTAGTCATTTCTAAATAACTTCCAACAATAGGAAATGAAATAATTGCAAAAGCATTTAACAAAAAGACAATCGTCATTGCTACCAACAATTCCTGAGGTTTAGCTTTTATAATTGGTGCCATCGCTGCCATGGCAGTCCCACCACAGATAGCTGCACCTGATGATAGCAAGAAGGCAATTCGATGATGAATTCCAAGAATTTTGCCGAGAAGCAAGCCTGAAAAGAAAGAAATAATCACAAATAGTGAAATCCAAGGCAAATATTCTGAGCTCACATTTAATGCATTAGGCAGACTAATGGTTGCACCCAAAAGCACAATACCAATCTGCAATGGGATAGTGCCAATCCGACGAGTAAAGAATGTTGATGAAGGTTTGAGGAAATACGCAAAAAGGATTCCCATAAATATAGATAAGGCTGCGTTACCTATATATAGAGAAGCTAAAACAAGAAATGCAAATGTAAAATAAAGCAATTACCGTATCCTTTATCCAAAAAAATTATGAGCATCTAATATTAAGCGTTATTTAACAAAAGAGAAAACTTTAAATGATTAACTTATTTTATCTGATAGTTTTTTTTCTTAATCTTATGCTTTCTGGTGTGACTTCAACTAACTCATCGTCCTCAATAAACTCAAGAGCTTGTTCTAATGTATGTTGAATGTGTGGGGTTAAAATAAGATTCTCGTCTGTTCCAGCAGCTCTAATATTTGTTAGTTGTTTAGCTTTGGTTGGGTTAACTGGTAAATCATTATCCCTAGAATGTAACCCAACAATTTGACCTTTATATATTTCAAGCCCGTGACCAACAAACATGCGGCCTCTATTTTGCAAATTAAACAATGCGTAAGCTAAAGTTTTTCCTGTAATCATGGAAACCATTACCCCATTTTGGCGATTAGCAATTTCACCTTTTTTAGCAAGGCCGTAATGATCAAAAATACTAGTTAAAACTCCACTGCCACTTGTTAAAGTAAGAAATTGTGATCTGAATCCAATGAGACCTCTTGATGGAGCTATAAATTCAAGCCTCATTCGACCATTTTCTGTGATAACTAATGACTGTAAATCTGCTTTTCTATTTCCCATCTCCTCCATAATTGCGCCTTGATGTTCTTCTTGAATATCAATTACAACAACCTCATAGGGCTCATGAATCTCTTCTCCTACTTCTTTTTGAATTACCTGAGGTTTAGAAACAGCCAATTCATAACTTTCTCTTCGCATAGTTTCAATCAATACTGAAAGGTGTAATTCTCCCCGCCCGGAAACCTTAAATTGATCTGGGCTTTCTCCATCTTCAACTCTTAAGGCAACATTATGAATTAACTCTTGTTCTAGTCGATCTTTAATATTTCTTGAGGTGACGTATTTACCCTCTTTGCCACAAAACGGTGAATCATTAACTTGAAAAACCATGCTGACAGTTGGCTCATCAACTGATAGAGGTGGCAGTGGATTTAAATACTCAGGATCACATAGTGTATCGGAAATATTCAACGCCTCTATTCCAGTAATGCAAACAATATCACCAGCTTTTGCTTCTTCCGTTTCAACTCGCTCAAGCCCATGATGACCAAGAACTTGAAGGATTTTAGCCTTTCGTTCAACTCTATCCTTACCAACTACAATCACACGATCGTTTGGCTTAACACTTCCGCCAGTGATTCTACCTATACCAATTACACCAACATAACTATTACTATCTAATGCTGAGATTTGCATTCTAAAGGGAGATTGTTGATCGACTTCTGGAGCTGCAACTTTCTCAATGATCGTGTCCAGCAATGGAGTCATATCGTTTGCCAATTCATCGGGCTCATGCCCTGCCGATCCATTTATAGCTGAAGAATAAATAACGGTAAAATCTAGCTGCTCATCAGTCGCACCAAGATTATCAAATAATTCAAACACTTGATCGAGAACCCAGTGAGGTCTTGCTTCTGGCCGATCCACCTTATTAATTACCAAAATTGGATGCAGCCCTTTTTCAAATGCTTTTTGTGTAACAAATCTAGTTTGGGGCATGGGCCCATCCACAGCATCAACCAGCAATAAAACTGAATCAACCATGGAAAGCACTCTTTCAACCTCACCACCAAAATCGGCATGGCCAGGCGTATCAACAATGTTAATCCTATGATCTTTCCAGTTTATAGCTGTATTTTTTGCAAGAATTGTGATTCCCCGCTCCCTTTCTTGATCGTTGGAGTCCATGATTCTTTCAGTTGCCATGCTTTTTCGATCTAAAGTTCCTGATTGCTGCAGTAACTTGTCAACCAGGGTTGTTTTACCGTGATCAACGTGGGCGATGATGGCAATATTTCTAAGCTTTTCTTTATTCATGATGGGTAATAATTGAGGAGGATTATACGAGAATATAAAAAAAGAAATACCCTGCTTGATAACTATTGTTAAATATATAGTTAAAGCTGCATTGACCCTAGCTCAGTAAGTCTATACCCTGCAGTCATCTGATAGATATCAGACAGGCTTATATTAATAAATAAAAATGTCATTTAAAGAACTCGGATTATCCGATCCAATTTTGCGATCTCTAGAGGATCTAAAGCATTCTGAACCCTCGGAAATTCAAAAACAAGCAATACCAATTGTCTTATCAGGTAAAAATATAATGGCCGCTGCCCAAACTGGAACTGGTAAAACAGGCAGTTTTGTTTTACCAATGATTGAACTGCTGCAAAACCAAGCAAAGCCATATAGAAAACATGTTCATGCATTAGTGTTAACTCCAACCCGAGAATTAGCTGCTCAAGTAAGAGAAGATGTTTACACCTATGGAAAATTTACCTCTATCACTTCAGCTGCAATTTTTGGTGGTGCTAAGATTTTTCCACAAAAATCTAAACTCAAGAAAGGCTTAGATATTTTAGTTGCAACTCCTGGAAGATTGCTTGATTTACATAATCAAAAATCAGTTAAATTAAATAACGTTCAAATTTTGGTACTAGATGAAGCTGATCACATGCTTGATATGGGGTTTATCCATGACATCAAAAAAATTATTGCTTTAACGCCACCGGATAGACAAAATTTACTCTTTTCAGCTACCTTTTCTCCAGAAATTAAAAAACTTGCGCAGTCCTTAGGCACAGGCCTTATAGAAATTGCAGCTGATTCTCCAAACAGCACTGTTAGTGCAATTAAACAAATTGTTTATAAAGTCGACAAGAGCCAAAAATCTAACTTATTAAGCCACCTCATTCATTCAGAACAATGGCCTCAAGCGCTTGTGTTTTCAAGAACCAAACACGGGTCTGAAAAAATTGCTAAAAAACTAAATGCTGCAGATATACAAACAGCAACCATTCATGGTGATAAGACACAGGGAGCAAGAATGCGTGCACTCAGGGAATTTAAAGAGAAAGATGTAAGAGTCTTAGTTGCCACTGATGTTGCCGCAAGAGGGATTGATATTAGCAATCTTCCCTATGTAGTTAATTTTGATATGCCTACCTACCCAAATGATTACATTCACAGAATTGGAAGGACTGGTCGAGCAGGAAAAGAAGGTACAGCCATATCTTTTTTAAGCATAGATGAGCAAAAGTTCTTAAGAGGAATTGAGGAATTAATTGACAGCAAGATTCCACAAAAAATTGAAGAAGGATTTAAACCAACGGATAAGGCAGAAAACAGCTCTAGACCAAAAAATTTTAGAAGTAAAAAGTCCGGGTTTCAAAAACGGCAGGCCGCTAAAAAAGGCAAAGCAGATTTTAAAAAATCTAATACGGGATCAAAAAATAGGCCAAGTCAAAATAAAAAGAAAAGATCTAAAGCTAAGACTCGGTGGAAAAAAGGGAAAGGTGTCTAGGCATGCTTACCAGGTACCCAAGAAATTCCTTTAAGCAAATCTTTGCCTGAGGTATTTGCATCCCCTTCCAGCGAAGTTGCCATAACATCATTCCAGCGATTTAAATATCCGAATAAAGCTATCACGCCCATGATTTCAACAATATCATCATCGGACCAATAAACATGTAATTGCTTTTCTGTATCCTCAGCTACATTTACAGGAACCATGCTGGCCTCTTGCGCAAACTGTAAAGCTGCTTTTTCAGCATCTGTAAAAAAATCTTGATTCTTAAAATCCCAAACATGCTCAAGTCTCTCAGATGTCGAACCATAACGCTCTGCAGCTCTAATGGTATGCGCCTGACAATATCTACATCCAGCAGTATTGCTGCTCACGAAGGCAATTAAGCGTTTGAATTCCGAGGTTAATTGACCATGGTTCTCCATTACAGCCATATTTAGTTCTATAAATGCTTTTGCAATATTTGGCCTTCTTTGCATTGTAAGGACTGAATTAGGGCAAAAACCCAATGTTTCATTAAAAAAATCTACTAGTTCTTTTACCTCTTGATCAGAGATATCTATTGGATTAACTAGAGGCATTAAAAAACCTTAACATAAATTACTTTCAAGGTCTGATGATTAATGCTTCAATAAATATATATGAGTAAAAAATTTAAAAAAGAAACAATTGCTTCTAAAGCTGGTGTTAGGACAGACAAACAGCATGCAGCTATTATCCCTCCCCTATATCTCACATCAAATTTTGAATACGATAAGATCGGGGGAAAACAGGAATATGAATATACCAGACAAGGTAATCCCACTAGAGATCATTTGATAGCTGCCTTAACAGATCTTGAAGATGGTCTAGGTGGTGAAATATTGAGCTCAGGCATGGCAGCCATTACTTTGGTAGCTAATATTTTACAACTTAAAAGCAGGGTTATTCTCCCTCATGATTGTTATGGTGGGACATTTCGGCTTTTTTCAACTCTTGCTAAAAAAGGAATTCTTGAGGTTTATTTTGTTAACCAAGGTCATGACACTTTCTTGAAAGAAACAATCAATGAAATAAATCCTGATCTAATTTGGGTAGAAACTCCATCCAATCCACTGTTGCAGGCAGTAGATATTCAAGAAATTTCAGAACAAGCTAAAAAATGTAATTCCTTAGTAGCAGTGGATAATACTTTTTTATCACCATCTCTTCAAAACCCTCTTAAGCTGGGCGCAGATATAGTTATTCATTCAACAACAAAATACATAAATGGTCATTCTGATGTTATTGGGGGAGCCGTAATCACAAATAATCCTAAGGTTTTATCAGAATTAAAATTTTGGTCAAATACACTAGGTATTACCGGATCTCCATTTGATAGTTATTTAACGCTGAGAGGTCTGAGAACTTTAGGCATTAGAATGCAACAACATGAAAAAAATGCTGTTGCAATTGTTGAGCTTTTATCCAATCACCCCAAGGTTGGTAATGTCTATTATCCAGGCTTATCTGATCATCCATCTCATTCAATAGCAAAAAAACAACAAAGTGGATTTGGTGGAATGTTAAGCTTTGATTTAAATGATGGTCTTTCAGAGGTAGAGAGTTTTATAAAAGCAGTTAATATTCTGCCCCTTGCAGCATCTCTTGGGGGGTTTGAAAGCCTGATTAGCCATCCATACACCATGACTCATGGAGATCTTACCTCCGATCAAAAAAAAGAAATTGGCATTTCAGAAAATCTGATTAGAATTTCAGCAGGCCTTGAAAATACTGATGATTTATTAGATGCAATAAAAAATGCCTTAAAATAGATTGATCAATTTTTCTTTAATCTGGATCTTTGTCCGCTTTCCTGTGTTCAACTTTATAAACTTCTCTATCGACACAATCAAAGTAACTGCCTTGCTCTGGGGAATGATCGTCATTGATCACTGTCGCGCCATCCTTCTTTCGAACAACTGGAGGTCCTGGAGGAGCCATTCCCATGCATGACGACATTGCTGCTCCCATATATCCCTCTACTCCTAGTTGAGCATATGGATTTTTTGCTTTTTCAAAGGGGCTCATCTCTTTAGTTTGGCAACCACTGAGATAAATTAAAATTAAGAAGTTAAAAATTTTAAGAACAATCGAAAATTTCATTTATTGTATAAAAATATATCTTATTTATGTTTATAACATACAAAATTTCTGACTTAAAGGTACATAAACATTTAAATAAAAATTAGGTTGCATATTGCCTATTATATGTATATGGTAAAACTAGATATTCCTATAAGTAAAGGTTTTTTCCTGTACCTTATAGCTAATTTGGAGGGGAGCCAAATTATATGGATACGAAATACTTATTTAAACGACATAATACCTATTGGGTAAAAGTTGCTGTTCCCAAAGACCTTCGAAAAGAATTAGGTTTTGATCTAAGAACCTCATTACACACTCATGATTTATCTGAAGCTCAAAAACTCAGAGAAGCTGTAGTTGAGGGTTTTAAGTCCCAAATATTCGCAGCCAAAGAAAACCTTAAACAATCCAATGGAAAGAGTTCCGTGAAAACTTTTATGCCGATAACTGATACCTCTGATCCTCAGTATTACCATAAAGTTGTTGATTGTCAGTATGCATGCCCTGCTCACACGCCTGTACCGGAATATATCAGAAAAATTTCACAAAATGAGTATACAGAAGCCTATATGATTAATTGGGAATCAAATGTATTTCCTGGAATCCTTGGTCGAACATGCGACAGGCCTTGTGAACCTGCATGTAGAAGAACAAGAACCCATGAGAAACCTGTTGCTATATGTAGGCTCAAAAGAGTCGCAGCTGATTTTAAGGATGATGTTTCTGATTTATTACCTAAAGCTCCTTCAAGCAGTAATGGAAAGAAAATTGCCCTCATTGGAGGTGGGCCGGCATCATTAACTGTTGCGCGAGATCTAATTGTCATGGGGTACGAATGTACGCTATTTGAAAAAGATCCTCAGGCCGGAGGCTTAATGCGAACCAATATTCCATCATTCAGACTACCAGAGGAAGTCTTAGATGCTGAGGTTAATCAGATTCTAGATATGGGATTAAATACAAAATTTAATTCTGAAATTACTAGCCTTAAAAATTTTTTACATGAAGATTTTGATGCAGTCTTTGTGGGGACTGGAGCACCAAAAGGCAAAGATTTAAACATTGAAGGTCGCAAAGAAGCAAAAGCAAATATTCATATTGGTATAGATTTTTTAACAAGTATTGCCTTTGAGCATATTGATTCTATTGGAAAAAAAGTAATTGTTTTGGGGGGTGGGAACACAGCAATGGATTGTTGTAGATCCTCTTTAAGATTAGGTGCTGAAGACGTAAAGGTTGTTGTCAGAAGCCCTTTCTCGCAAATGAAAGCATCTGAATGGGAAATTGAAGATGCTATGGAGGAAAATATTCCAATTTTTGAAAACCATGTTCCTAAAAAATTTATTCATGATGAGGGAAAACTAACTGGAATGGAATTTCAAAAAGTTGAAGCCGTCTTTGATGCAAAAGGTAATCGATCGCTGGTCCCAACCGATGATGATCCTGTCATTATTGAATGTGATGATGTGCTAGTAGCTATTGGTCAAGATAATTCCTTTGAGTGGATAGAAAGAGATATTGGTCTAGAATTTGGAGAGTGGGATATGCCGGTTGTAAACCCTACAACCTTTCAATCTACTCATCCGAAGGTTTTTTTTGGTGGGGATGCTGCTTGGGGTCCAGAAAATATTATTTGGGCAGCAGCACATGGACACCAAGCTGCAATTTCTATTCATAAATTTTGTCAAAATGAAGATATTAATAAAAGGCCGGAGCCTGGCACGAATCTCGTTAGTCAAAAGATGGGGTTACATGAGTGGTCTTATGATAATGACATCTCTCAAGCAAAAAGATTTCTAGTTCCAAAGGCTGATCAAGACGTTGCTCTAAAAAGCTTAAAAATAGAGGTTGAAAAAGGCTTCGATGAAAATCTGGCAATGGAAGAAGCTCAAAGATGTTTGAATTGCGATGTTCAAACTATTTTTTCTGAAAGTTTGTGCATTGAGTGCGATGCTTGTGTAGATATTTGCCCAACCGATTGTATTAATTTCATGTTTAATGGTCCTGAAGATGAGGTGAGACAAAATATAAGAATTCCTGCATTAAATATTGAACAAGATTTATTGGTTTCTAAGATCTTACCAACCAAAAGGACCATGTTTAAAGATGAAGATGTCTGCCTGCATTGTGGCTTATGCGCTGAAAGATGCCCTACAGGCGCTTGGGACATGCAAACCTTCTTGTATGAAGAGGCCAAGGTATACTCATGAATAAGATTTCGTCGATCAATGAGTTCGTAATTAAATTTGCTAATGTTAACGGTTCTGGTTCAGCAAGCGCGAACCAAATGTTTGCAAAAGGGATATTTAGATCGGGCATCCCTGTCAGTCCTAAAAATATTTTTCCATCCAACATACAAGGTCTACCAACATGGTTTGAAATAAGAGCAAGCGAAAAAGGATATTTAGGGCGAAAGGCTGGTATTGATTTTATGGTCGCAATGAATCCCCAATCATATGCTCAAGATGTAGCTGAAATTAATCCAGGGGGATACCTTTTGTATGACTCATCTTGGAAAAGAGACTTCAAACGAGAAGATATTAATATCATTGAAGTTCCTTTAACTACTTTATGTGTTGATGAATTTAACAATCCTAAGACCAGGCTGTTATTTAAAAACCTTGTCTATGTTGGCGCCCTTTCATATTTAATGAATATCAATAAAGATATTTTTATCAAGCTGATTGAAGAGCAATTTAAAGGCAAAGAAAAACTTATTGCTCCAAATGTTCAGGCCTTAGAGATTGGTTTTAAATACGCAAAAAAACATCTAGTTGATGCTTGTAAAATTAAGGTCAATCAAACAAACCTTACAGATGGAATGATCCTCACTAATGGAAATAATGCGGGAGGATTGGGCTGCGTATATGGCGGAGCAACTGTATGCACTTGGTACCCTATCACCCCATCAACATCCCTAGCAGAATCTTACAAAAAATATTGTGATCAGCTTAGAGTTGATGAAAATACTGGTAAAAATAAATTTGCCTTTGTTCAAGCCGAAGATGAGCTTGCTTCAATTGGAATGGCTATTGGGGCAAATTGGAATGGGGCAAGAGCTTTTACAGCGACCAGCGGTCCAGGAATTTCATTAATGACAGAGTTTATTGGTTTGGCTTATTTTGCAGAAATACCAGTGGTAATTTTTAATATTCAAAGAGGCGGCCCTTCAACCGGCATGCCAACAAGAACTCAACAATCTGATATCCTGTCATGCGCATATGCTTCTCATGGGGATACCAAGCATGTGATACTAATACCTTCTGATCCAAAAGAATGCTTTGAGTTTTCAGCTGATTCATTTGATATATCAGACCGACTTCAAACTCCTATTTTTGTATTGTCTGACTTGGACATTGGAATGAATGATTGGACATGCCCAGAATTTGAGTGGGATGATAATAAAAAATTCGATAGAGGAAAGGTTTTATCTAAAGATGATCTAGATAGTATGGAATCATGGGGCAGGTATCTTGATGTTGATGGAGATGGAATTCCATTTAGAACACTTCCAGGAACTCATCCTGAAAAAGGAGCTTACTTTACTCGCGGAAGCTCGCATGATGAATATGCAAGATACATTGAGGACGGGGAAGTTAATGCAAGGAATCTTTCAAGAATTCTTAAAAAATTTGAAGGTGCTTATAAATTTCTACCTAAACCAATATTCAAACAAGAAACTAATGCTAGTTCAAACGGATTGATATACTTCGGCAGCACTGAAGCAGCTATGCAGGAGTCCTTAGATCAACTCTCCTGTTCAGGTTTTCCAATAGACGCAATGAGAATAAGATCTTTTCCTTTTGGTCCAGAAGTCTGGGATTTTATTGATCAGCATGAAACTATTTTTCTTGTTGAGCAAAACAGAGACGCTCAAATGAAAACTCTTATTGTCTCAGAGGGAAATGTCAATCCAGAAAAATTTATTTCAATATTATGTTTCGATGGATCACCCATTACTGCTAACTTTATCTCAGAATCAATTTCTGATGTACTGTTAAATAAAAATACTTCGCAGCCTGCTGAGGAAATAAAATGACCTACATTGTTAAGCCCGTTAATCATCACCCAAACCTTGAAAAAAATAAACTTGGATTAACAAGACGAGATTATGAAGGAACTATTTCAACTTTGTGTGCTGGATGCGGCCACGATTCTATTAGTGCAGCAGTAATTGAGGCTTGTTATGATTTAAGCATATCTTCAGATCAAATTGCAAAACTCTCAGGAATTGGTTGCTCGTCTAAATCACCCTCATATTTTCTAAATCAAGCTCATGGTTTCAATTCTGTCCATGGAAGAATGCCATCAGTTGCTACCGGAGCTAATTTAGGTAATAAAGACTTGCTTTATCTAGGTGTTTCTGGAGATGGAGACACTGCTGCAATAGGGATTGGGCAATTCATGCACGCAGCAAGAAGGCAGCTCAATATTACATATATTGTAGAAAATAATGGAACTTACGGTCTCACCAAAGGTCAATTCTCAGCAACTAATGATCAAGGGTCTAAAAGTAAATACGGTGAAGAGAATGTCTTTGCACCAATTGACCTTCCGACTATGGCAATACAGCTTGGCGCAGGTTTTGTCGGAAGAAGTTTTTCAGGAGATAAACAACAGCTGGTGCCTCTACTAAAGGCAGCAATGAAGTTTGAAGGCTTCTCACTTATAGATATTATTTCTCCCTGTGTAACATTCAATAACCATCTGGGTTCCACTAAAAGCTTTGATCACATCAGGGAACATAATGAATCTGTATCTTCACTTGATTTTGTTCCAATTGGTAAAGAAATTAAAACTACCTACAAAGAAGGTACTAAAGTTGACGTTCCTTTACATGATGGAGCAATGTTAACTCTAGAAAAACTCTCCAAAAAATATAACCCGCTAGATAAAGGTCAAGCAATCCAAAGCTTAAATGAAGCTGAAAAAAATGGAAAAGTATTAACTGGGCTGCTCTTCATTAATCCAGAAGTTAAAGATCACGCTGAAATTTTAAATATCTCAGACACGCCTCTAAATCAATTAGCTGAAAAAGAGCTGTGTCCTGGCGCAAAAAAACTTGCAAAAATTAATGCAAGCTTAAATTAAGAATTAGTCTACAAATACAGTTGGGGACTCCCCTTTTTTAGCTATTCTAATAATAAGCATCTTTCCACATTGATCATCATTAACAACCGGGGCATTATTGTCTTCTCCACCATGCACCCAATTAGATTTTTCAAACCAGTAATTATCTTTGCTGACTGGCTCATATGAACCAGAAGCATTGCTAGTTGTCTGTCCATCTAATACATAAACTAATGTGCCATATGGGTGATAATGTTTTGCTCCAGCAGCTGCGCCACAAGACTCATACTTCTCAACATACAAGTCCATTTCTCCAGCAAGATCAAATACTTCAGATGAAATCATACCTTGGGCTGCAACCTTTGGTTTTTCATGATGCATGCTTGAAATATCAAAGCTTAAAATTAAAACAGAAACAATTAATAAATTTTTCATTATTTACTCCAAAAAGAATTAACAAATTTATACTAGACTCTATCATCTTAAATGCATAAATAAAGCAGAAATCTTTCAAGCCTTCACTTAAACTAACGTTAGCTAAACTTAAATGAACGTAGATATGAAAATTTTTTTAATAAAATCTGTTCCTAAAACTCAATGGAGCTCAGATAAACCACTAAACTTTTCACCCAAACCTTTAACGGTTTTAATTCTCTGTATTGGTTTAGGGTTATTTGGATTGGGTGAATCATTAATTATTACTGCATCTGCAGGAATGAGCCCATGGACTGTTCTAGCTGAAGGCCTTTCATTAACAACTGGATTAAGTATTGGTGCTCTTACTTTCCTAATTAGTCTTGGAGTTTTGCTGTTATGGATACCCTTAAAGCAACATGCTGGAATAGGCACAATATTAAATGTAATTATAATTGCAGCGGTAATCGAGTGGTCTTTACCTTATCTTCCACATCCAGATGATTATGTTATGAAGATAGTTCAAATTATTTGTGGAACTTTGATAGTGGGTGTTGCAAGTGGAATCTATTTAATCGCAAATTTAGGTCCAGGACCCAGAGATGGATTGATGACCGGTTGCCAAAGGATAACTAAACTTCCAATTGCTTGGGTAAGGATATTCTTAGAAATAACGGTGATTAGTATCGGGTGGTCATTGGGAGGAACGATTGGTATCGGAACTATTATCTTCGCATTCGGAATTGGCCCAGCGGTATCTGTGGGGCTTTACTCTATTGCATCAATATCCAAAAAATAATTTTTATATAAAAAAAGGGTGCTAATAAGCACCCTTTTAAATTCAAGAGCTAACTCTTAGAAATTGTATCCAGCTTTTACATACCAGAAAGCGCCTTCGATGCCATAAGGAGAAGTTTCATAATAGATTCCTCCAAGAACATTTCCAGGAACACCTTCAGCTACAGCTCCAGCTGAGCCATCAATCTTAAGAGCTTCAGTGTCAAATAAATTTTGAACGCCAGCTGAAATACTGAATTGATCAGTAACTTGAACGCTTACAGAAGCATCAACAGTCCATTCAGCATCTGAATCTGTTCCAAACCAGTCAGCATGAACTGCATAGTACTCACCATACATATTTGCACGAACAAATGAGCTAACTTTATCGCTCCATGTTTGAGCAACAGTAATGGTCATTCTGTCTTCAGGAAGACCTTCTTCTAAACGTTTTACTTTTGAGGCACCTGTTACAGCTCCAGAGTTTGTAACTTCTGTTTCTGTATGGTTCCATGCTGCACTAATATCTGCATCAGCTCCGAATAATTCAGTGCTGTAGACAGCAACAAGGTCATAACCAGTTGTTTCTGTATCAAAGTCATTTGTGAAGTAGTTAACTTGACCAATTAGCTCTGGACTAGGAATGCCAGCTGCGCCCATTGCAGCAACCTGAGCTGCTGTAGGAGCTGCATTACTTGTTAAAGCAACCCTATCTTCAAGCTCGATTACAAAGAAATCAGCTGTGAGTGACAAGTCACCACCATCATAAACAATACCAATAGATGTGTTAGTTGCCTCTTCAGGTTTTAACTGTCCAGCACCAAGCTTGAAACCAGGTAATGTTTGAGCTTGTGTTAATTGCCCATCAACAAGAGTGGTTTGAGTATTTACTACGTTAACCTGTCCCTGAGTTGGAGCTCTGAAACCTGTACTTGTAGAAGCACGCCATGCTACATTTTCTGAAACTTGGTATCTTGCATTAAGTTTAAAGTCATTTGTGTCGCCAAATGTTGTATAGTCCTCATATCTAAATGAGCCGCCAAGAAGCAATTCATCGCTAACTTGATTCTCTAAATCAACATATAAACCATAACTTCTTCTTGTAAAAGCACCTTGAGAATCTGGAGAGAATCCAGCAAACCCATGAGAGCCTACATTAAAGCCTTGAAGAGCATATTTACCTGCTTTCCATGAAGATTCTTCACCAGAGATAACTTCAAAAGTTTCTTCTCTCCACTCAGCACCATAAGCAATAGTCATAGAATCAACTTGTCTTGTTAAGTCAAAGTTGAAAACTTTTTCTAATTCAATATATGAGCCAGTGTAAAAATTACGTGGGGTATCAGGACCCATTGAAGGGTTAACTGTATTATTAAGGCCAAAGTCAGCTTCGTTTCTACCAACTGATCCACTTAGGTCATATGTATGACCGCTTAGGAAACCTTCTGTAATATCACCTCTTCTTCCAACTGTAAGAGAAGTATCAGTAATGGTACCTATGAATCTTGGTGTATAACCACCAGGAGCAATTTGGTTCATTAGGAAACAGCTTGGGTCAGCCATAATTGTATCTCTTAAGGCATAATTTGAAGGGTCGACTTGTCCAGAAGCACCTGTACCATATGCACAAGTTCCATCTACATTACCAACTGCTCTGTAATCACCAATTGTGAAAACCCCGCTTCTGCCATCTGGATTACGGTAATAGAAACCACCATCCACATCTCTTTCAGAGTAGTTACCAAACATGTAAGACTCAGATCCATCACTGTTAGTTACACCTGAGTTCATAAAGAAAGTAACATCATCATCAACTTTTGGAGCTCCCCAAATTTGTGCTGGGTTAGCAACAGCTGAGTTTCCTGCAGCAATTAGAGATGCTGCATCAGGTCTTTGAACACTTCGTGAAGTGTCATCAGCCTGTCTGATTTGAAAACTTGTTGTTACGAAACCATCTTGACCCAAAGGCATACCATATTTACCAGCGATAGTAGTTGTTTGGCCGTCACCTTCTGAGTACTCACCCGTTTTGTATGAAAGGCTTCCACCTTCTGAAATATCATCTAATACAAAGTTAATTACACCCGCAATAGCATCTGAACCATATTGAGCTGAAGCACCATCTCTTAAAACCTCTACTCTTTTTAGAGCGATAGCTGGGATTACAGAAATATCAGCACCCTGAGAACCGTCATTAACTCCACCACCTTGGAAAGCTATGACTGATGCGTGATGACGTCTTTTACCGTTAGTAAAAATCAAAGTAGCGTCAGCTGATAAACCTCTTAAGTTAGCAGGACGAATCATACTTGCTGCATCACTGATAGGCTGCAAGTGCACATTCAAAGAAGGAACGCTGCCTTGAAGCTGCATAAGCAAATCATCAGTACCAGTTTTACTGATATCCTCGGCACTTAATACATCAACTGGAACAGGTGAACTAGATACTGATCTAGGCTTTCCACGAGTACCAATGCTAACAACTTCTTCTACGAATTCGTTATCTTGTGCAAATGAACCAACTGAAAGCATTGAGCTTACAGCTATAATTGTTGTTAAGGACAGTCTTGAAGCAGTCCATATAGCTTTATTTAACATATTATCTCCCTAAGATTGGATAAAAATTTATTATTCAAAAATCTTTTATACACTACTTTGGACCTTTTAGCTAATTTGAGTACAAATTATATGTGGTTAAACTCTTTAGATATAAGGATTTTAAGGTTGTTGAAAAAAAAATTTAACTCTCATCCTTTAAATTAATCAAGTCTATATTTCCACCTATAGCAACTGTATTTATAGTAATTACCCTTTCATCCATAAATTGCAAGAGATAATTAGGTCCGCCAGCCTTAAAGCCAGAACCAGACAAATTTTTTCCACCAAAGGGCTGAGTTTCAACCACAGCTCCGACAATATCTCTATTTATATATATATTTCCACTAGATGTTTTTTTTGCAGCATCTAAAGCTTTTGCATCAATTCTTGTATGAATCCCAAAAGTAAGAGCAAAGCCTTTTGCGTTAATCGCTTCAATACATTCATTTAAAGAATCTTCAGAAAATGAGGCTATATGAAGAATAGGTCCAAACTGCTCTTCATCTGGTATTGAGCTTAATTCAAGTTCAATTAAAGTGGGTGCATGCCAAGAACCATCAATAGGAATGTCTTCTGTTGAAACTTGAAAAATATTATGGTCATCTGCATTCATTTTAGAAATATAGTTCTGGAGTTTTTTAAGAGCATTAGCAGTAATAATTGGTCCCACATCAACCCCAGGATCACTAGGAATACCAATTGTGAGATCATTCATCGCTCCTTTTAACATTGACAGGAGTTCTGGATAAATTTCTTGATCAACTAAAAGTAATCTTAAAGCTGAACATCTTTGACCTGCTGAATTAAATGCTGAACGAATAATATCATCACATGCCCTTTCTAATAATGCACTCGAATCAACAACCATTGTGTTTAAACCGCCAGTTTCAGCGATTAATGGAATAATTTTTCCAGGTTTTGAGGATAAACTTTTATGTATCATTTTTGCTGTTTGAAGAGAACCAGTAAACGCGACTAAGTCTATGGTCTTATTTGAAATAATAGCCTGTCCCAAGTCACCGTCACCAAGAAATAAATGAAGTGAATCTTCTGGCAAACCTTTTTCAAAAAATAAATTAATAGCCTCAAAAGCAATAATGGGAGTATGTTCAGAAGGCTTAGAAATAATTGTGTTTCCGCCAGCCAAGGCGGCTGCGATTTGTCCAATTGTAATTGCAAGAGGAAAATTCCACGGACTAATACACAAAACAATCCCTTTTGGGCCATACTCCAAAATATTATCCTCTCCAGTGGGGCCTTTTTGAGAGATAGGCTTTAAATTAAGTGCTTGTTGAGAATAATATCGAAGAAAATCAACTGCCTCTCTGATTTCATCTAGTGAGTCTTCAAGAGTCTTACCAGCTTCATGCATTAGCAAATAGACGAATTTAGCTTGCTGATCTTCAAGCATGTCTGCTACAGAAACTAAGATTTCGTTTCTAGACTCCGTCGAGCAATTAGCCCATTCTTCTGAAGGATAAATAATTTTTTCATTAATGGATTCAAGATCACAGGTTTCTATGATGCCAATAGTCTTTTTGTTACATTTAGAAATTATCTCAACAGGAGAATTTTTTAGAGTTTCGTGCATTGATTTAGAATAGGCATGAAAGCTTATTTTAGAAAATTGATTTACCTTTTTCATGAGGGCTTGAATGCAATCCTGCTCATTTAAATCAAATCCATCAGAGTTAATTCGTGGTAGGTATAAATTTCTTGGCAGCTCTAAATTAGATATATTTAGATGATCGATCTTATCTTTAATTACCTCTGCTGGATTTTGGGCTAGATCACTCTCAGGAATATTGTTATTCAAGTACTTGTTTATAAATGAGCTATTAGCCCCATTTTCTAGAAGCCTTCTAACCAAATAAGGCAATAACTCTTTGTGACGGCCTATTGGACAATAGATGGTTGTATCTGGAAATTGCTCATAGGATGACTGGCAAGCTAAATATAACAATTCCCCCATTCCATATAGCCTCTGGAATTCTATCTTGTTGTTGCTACCTTCACTAAGACTCATAATTGAAGCGATTGAGTGAGCATTATGAGTTGCAAAACTAACATCTAAGTTGTCACATTCTAGGAGCCTTTTTGCCGTTACAAGGTAATTAAGATCAGTAAGGTGTTTATTTGTAAAAACAGGGTAACCTTTAAGCCCTTTTACTTGTGCGTTCTTAATCTCATAATCCCAATAGGCTCCCTTTACAAGTCGTACATGCATCTTATCTCTTTCTTTAGATAAATTATCAAGCCAATCAACAACGGCAAGCGATCTTTTTCCATAAGCCTGAACTGCCAACCCAAGACCAGGCCATGATTTGATTGCAGGATCCAAAGCAATATTTTCAATCAATTCCAAGCTTAAAGATAAGCGATCTTGTTCTTCTGCATCAATTGTTACAGCCACATTCTTTCTTGCGGCTTCAACAACAAGATCCTTAAGTCTTGGAAGTAAAAATTTATTTACATTGTTAATATGAAGAGTGTCATATTTTGAATATAGCGCAGATAACTTAATAGAAATTCCATTATTTAAACCTGCTGCAAGATTTATCTCAGATATTAAATGAATAGATTCCATGTAAGACTCAAAATACTGAGTTGATTGATCTTGATTTCGGGAGGCCTCTCCAAGCATGTCAAAAGAGCATGAGTGCGTCTTTAGCCAGTCTGAATCCTTCAACTCTCTAATACTTTCTGCACAAACAAACTCTTTGCTTAAAACTTGCATTGCTACCTGCACAGCCTCTCTAATAGAAGATTCTCCAATTTTCTTACCAAGTGCAATCAACCAATTATTACTAGCATGATTAGACGCCCGAAGAAATTCTTTGGAAAAAGCAAGCCCCCAAGTTGCAGAATTGACCAAAAAACTCTCTGCTTTCCCTAGATGCTCAGACCACTTAGCAGAAGTTAGCTTTTCATTAATCAAAGCATCTCTAGTTGGGTTGTCAGGTATGCGCATTAATGATTCAGCTAGGCACATCAGAGCGATTCCTTCAGAATTAGATAATCCATATTGCTCCATAAAGGCATCTAATTTTGTGCGTTTATTTTTATTAGTTCGACAATATTTGATTATTGATTGAGTATTCTGGGCTATTTCTGGATCATCTAAAAAATATGATTCTCCTAGTAAAAACTTTGCCAATTCTTGCTCATCGACAAACTTAGCTTCACTGCTTAAAAACATAAATTTATCTTAGTCAGTTTCTATTGTGATAAGCAAGAAAAGCACTAAAACATTTCAGAACTTTTATATGCATAACGAAATAGTTAGGAGGCAACTTTTTGCCAAACAAAGAACTTTGTGGCTATAAAAAAGCTAAAGAATATCCAAAATACAATGCCCAGAAAATTAAAATTAATAGCAAACAATGCCGCACCATCGTTTGAAATATTTCGCATTGTTGAAGCTATAACACTCAATGGTAACCCACTAGCTACGGGTTGAATGAATGAAGGCAAGGAGGAAATTGGGAAGAAAATACCAGATAAAATTAATTGTGGAAAAGTAAACAATAATACCAATGGGCGAATTGATTCCTGTGTTTTAGCAAGGCTACCAAGAAAAAATCCTACACATAAAAATATAAATGCACCAAATAAAATTACACCATATAGTGGTAAGAGTCCTCCAATGATATTAATCTTTAAAAGTCCAATTGCTAGACCTAAAATAACTGAAAGTTGGATTAAGATAATAAACATGCGTGCTAGAACAATCGAGATAATAAAATCTTTAGGTTGAATTGGCGTAACAAACAATCTTTTAAGAATACCCCTTCTGCGATACTCCACAATATTGAATCCACTCCCAGCGATGCAAAGATTCATCAGCATGTATGCCAAAATTCCAGGTAATAAAAAATCAATATATCTTTGTGGTCTAGATTTAACATCTTCAAGTTGAAGAGAAAACATAGGCTCAATATTTCTTATATCCCGCTCAATAGAAAGGAGAGTTGCCTTAAGAGAATCTTTAATTGCATCCACTTGCCTCACTTGAGATGCATCAAGCAACAATCTTAATTTTCCAGGATTTGGGGATTGGTTAAATGTTTCAGGAATAATAATTACAGCCGTCTGATCTGCAGAAATTAACTCCTCTTTTAGCTCTGACTCAGAACCCTCTTTAACCAGAAAAGTTTTTTCTTTTTTCACAAGTTCAACAAACTTAAATGAAAGCGCATCTTGAGACTGGTTAACTAAACCTAATTTTGTGGGGTTAGGCTCCCCGCCAGAAAATAAAAAAATACATGTAAAGATCAATGGAAAGAGCAAACTGAAGAAGAGTGACTGTCGATCTCTATAAAAGATCTTAATAAAGATAGAGGCTAGATGAATTTGAGGCTTGGTTAACATAGTTTAATCTCTTAACCCATGGCCTGTTAGAGCTAAAAATACATCCTCAATATTTCCATGGATTGGCGTTTCATTTGGCTCCGGAGCGTAATCTAAGATAAGTTGTTGCGGCGTATCTTGAGCAATAATTGAACCTTTGTCCATGATGGCAATTCTGTCACAAAGGTATTCTGCTTCTTCCATATTGTGGGTAGTTAATACAATAGTCATGCCCTCCTCATTTAAATCTTTGGCTAAATTCCATAGATTTCTTTTTGCCTGGGGATCTAGCCCGGTAGTTGGCTCATCAAGAAATAATATCATTGGGTTATTGACCAAAGCGCAAGCTATAGAGAATCTTTGCTTTTGGCCTCCCGATAAGTCATCGGGCAAAGCGTGTATTTTATTTTCTAAATCAACCTTAGCAAGCAAAGCCTTTGGATCAATTGATACAGAGTAAAGATTGGCAAAAAGAATTAATAAATCAGATAAATTTAATCTGTCGAAATATTCATTCGATTGCAGTTGAACGCCAATAATTTTTTTAACCTCATAAGGATTTTTTTTAACATTAATATCGTTTACAGAAACATCCCCATTATCAATATCAGTTAACCCCTCAAGCATCTCAAGTGTAGTTGTTTTTCCAGCCCCGTTGGGTCCTAATAAGCCAAAAATCTCTCCAGTATTTATGCTGAGATTAATATTGTTTACGGCAGCAAAAGTTTTACCAGGCTTTTCAGGGCTTGGATAATGCTTCTCAAGATTTGTTACTTTGATAATTGGCATAAATTTTCTGGAAGTTTAGCTCAAAAGACAATCTATCAGCTTAAATTAATATTAACTAATTTAATTATTTAATTAGAGAAATATCCTCAGGATGAAGGAGTTCTTCGCCAATGCTTTCAAGCAATGGTTTTAGATTTTTAGCGTAAGGCTTCCATCGACCCATGCCCTTTTTATTAATTGGCTGTCTCACTTGTTCTGAACTAGCAGTTCTTACTGATCTATCAGTTTCATAGAATGAAATACACTCTTCTTCGAAGGGTAATTGAAGAAAATCGAGCATTCTTTTAACTTGCCCTTCAAGATCCTCAATTACATCTTCATTATTTACTCTTAATATTTTATTAGGTAATACGCTATCCCAATGATCCATAAGCTTTACATAGCTCTTATAATAACTGCCCGCCTCCGCCAAACCGTATGAAAATTCTTGACCCTGAGCAAATAATTGCTTGAACATACTAAAGCAACAGTCTAGTGGATACCTTCTTGCATCAATGATTTTTGCATTTGGCATTATCAAATGAATTAATCCAATATGCCTAAAGTTATTAGGCATCTTGTCAGTAAACATAGGTGCATCTTTTCTATGCATCCGAGTATCTTCAATAAAACTATTGCCAAAGACCTCTCTTTGTTCTTGAGTTAATGACTCCATGCTTTTGGGGTAATTTCCTAACTTGCCATAAATATCATCCCCTCTAAGGCTTTGGGCAATCGATAAAATATTAGGAAGTTCTAGGGTTCCATCAATCTTTGAGTGTGAAGCTAGGATTTGCTCAATGAGAGTTGAGCCTGCTCTGGGTAGACCTAGAATAAATATGGGATCCTTTGTTGCATGACCTCCACCACCAAGATTTTTAAAGAAGCTCTCATCACATACATCTATCTGCGCTTGAAGCTCTGCATCCATCCTTTCAATGGAATATTTACTTTGATCATTTTTAATTTTATTACCTTGCTGTAAATGAAAAAAAGCTTCATCAAACTCGCTGATTACTTCACATCCTTGAGCAAGGGCAAAATGAAAATATGCTTTATCTCTTAATGATAAATCCACTCTCTCTGCCTGCTCTCTCATACTATTCAATTCATCAGCGGTAAAAGAATAAGTTTTTAAGTTTGCTAATGAAAAGAATGCCTCGCCATGATCTGGTTTAATTTGATATGCATTCTGATAACTGTTAATTGCTTGATCTGTTTTACCAAGAGTTTTTTGCGCATGACCTTTTGAGGTATGTGTGCTGAAATTGTAAGGATTTTTACTAAGAATATCGTCAAACATTTTGATTGCTTGTTCATGATCGCCATTTTGCATGATCTCACTAGCTTTTTGAGCTTTATAGACTGGGTTGTCTGGGTATTGATCACAAAGAATATTGACTTGCTCCATAGTTTTAGAAAATTTTTGTTTCTTCCTAAGAATTGCTGCATATTGCATTCTAAGATCGCCATCATTTGGTTTAAATTCAACTGCCTTTTCAAGCAAAAACTCTGCATCATCAAAATAACCCAATCGATTAGCAATTTCAGATAAAAGTGACATCGCATATGTATGCGTAGGATTTTTTTTAAGAAAAGCTCTGCATTGTCTTTCTGCTAACCCCAATCTACCTTCATTCAGTATTTGATCTATATAAAGCAATGCCGGAGGAAGTGATTGTAGTTTCTCAATTTGCTGCTGGGCATGATCAGCAGCTGGTTTATTTTTATTTTTAACAAAATATTTATAAAGCAAATTCCAGGATGCAAGCAATGCTGGATTAAGTTCACAAGCTTGCCTGTAATGAATTACAGCTTTTTCTTCATTTCCCATATCTCTATTTATATGGCCAAGCTCTTGATAAGCTCGACCCATATCAGGAGCATTTAATAATAATTGTTGAATATATTTTTGAGAATCATCAAATTTTTTTAAATACCTAGACGAGACAGATGAAAGGTATAAAGCATCAATATTATCAGGATGATCTTTTAGGATAATCTCAAATAGTGTTAGCGCATCCTCAAATCTATTTTCCTTAACCGCCTGAGTGGCCTCACTTAAATCTACTGAGAGAGTTGGATCGTCGGTGTTGAATTTATCTTCTTTCATTTTTATATAATTTTAACAAAGATAATAGATAATATTTTCTCATGAAAGTAAAAAGGGAGCGTGAGCTCCCTTTTCTTTACCTTAAATTGAGGCTAGTTAAAATGCTTCTTAAATCTAAGACCTACGGTAGTCGGTCTTATAATTCCAAGTCGCTGTCTATCAAAGACAAAAGTATTAGCAATTTCTGCTCTTTCATCAGTAATATTGTCAACATAAACTTCTGCCATCCAGCTATCATTGCTTACTCCAGCACGAATATTCATAAAGCTGTAGCTATCTTGAAGGGCTTTATTCGGCTCCATGACATCAGAATAACTGTCATCAGACCAAGTTAACTGCGCTTGGAAATGAGCAGTGTTCCCAGAGGACGCTCCCCATTCTTTTCTAGCACTAAGATTACCTTGCATTCCAGGAGCAAAAGCTAAATCAGCGCCTTCAGTGATATCATCTGTAGGAACTAAGCTTTTAGTAAGCTCTGTATTTAATATTGAAAAAGCACCCGATAACATCCAGCCATCCGCATCAGGATAATAAACAAAGTCTCCTTCAACACCTGATATTTCAGCATCTGCTGCATTATCAGAGAAGAACAAGTTAACAATACTTGGGTCAAAGACGGTTGTTTGCAGACCGGTCACATCAACCATGAATGCACTACCATTAAATCTCAGCTGACCGTCAGCAAGAACAGCCTTCCAACCAAACTCATAGTTAGTAACTTCATCAGACTTAACTTCAGGTTTAACAGAATATGTACCAGCTGCATTGGATGCTCCAACCGGCCTGTTTAATAATCCTGGTCTAAAACCTTCTGACCATGTTACGTAATACATTACATCGTCAGATGGATTCCATGAATAAGTTATTTTACCAATCGTGCCATCACTTTTAGCTACATCAGGATAGCCATTAGCATTTCCTGGTGCATATTGAGCTGATAGATTAGATCCATACTTTTGCTGATCGGTATTGCCAAACCCATTACCAAATGATGAGTTAGCACTACCCTCGAAATCAACTTCAATGTCATACCAACGAACACCTACAGTAAGTTCAGATGTTTCTGACATGTCTACACTAAGCTCACCAAATATACCTTGTTGCTTATCAGTTCTCTTAATATCATTGAAGAATATTACAGGTTCGCTATAAGGTCCTGCTGAGAACCACCCAGCCGCTCCATTATTGATAGCTCCGGTGGAAGAAATATCTGTAAGAGCATAGTTAGGAGCATATGTAATATCATTACCCACTGAATTTGGATATGTAAATAAGTTTAACTCTCTTAATTCTAAGTCACTCACAAATACACCAGCTGTAAGGCTAGCAGTGTCACTTATTGGAGCATTAACTCGGAACTCATGAGTTGTAACTTCAGTATTTGTAGTTGAATCAACTAATAAGTTAGGAGCCCCACAAGTTCCAGTTGGAACATTGCCAGGAGCATAAGATGTATAAGTTACATAGTAGTCACAAATGTAGTAAGGCAGATATTGGCCAACAAACAAGTAATCTGTGTAGTCTACATCTTGATCAGTTGTTCTGTCTGTGTAAGCACCAGTATAAAGAACTTCAAGATCACCAATTGACCCTTTAAGAGTAAAGCTCATGTTGTCATACTCGTCTTCAATTTGATCATTGGTATATCTTTGGATTTCTAAGTCGCCCAAAGTAGGATCAACAAAAAATACGCCGTCAGCATCAATGGTTTGATTGGCAACAGTTACTAAAGCATCCCAGTTATCATTAATTTCATGCGCTATACTTGCTCTGAAGCCTGAATATTCAACTTCGTTAGCATCTTCTTGAACAATTGCATCAGCTTGGTTAAAAGTAACGCCTGAAAGATCTGCCCCAGCTTGGAAACCAGCTCTAGATGCAGAAACAGGAAGACCGTTTTGTCTTACAGTGCCGCCAGCTCTGAAACGAGCTGATTGGCTCGCATCAAGCTTTCCAGCAACTTGATCAATGTAACCGCCTCTTCTATCACTATAAGCAACAAATCTTAATGCTGTTTCATCACCCATAGGAATATTAGATACATATTCAACCTTGCTACCAGTATCGCCATCTGGCATAAATCTTGTTTCAACTTCTAAGCTGCTTGATGATTCGCCTATTACAGGTTTGTTAGTAATCATTCGAACAACACCAGCTTGAGAACTAGCACCAAATAGAGTTCCTTGTGGTCCAGATAGAACCTCAACACGCCCAACATCAGCTGCATAAACATCTAAATTTCTTCCTGGCTGACCTAGTGGCTGCTCATCAAGATAAAAAGCAACGTTAGGTGCTAAACCAGCAACACCAGCAGTAGTGAGGTTTGGGGTTGTAGATGCAAGACCTCTAATGTAGATAGTGCTTTGACCAGGGCCAGATCCACCGGCAGTAACGCCTGGTAATTGCATTAAATAATCTTCAAAGACATTTATACCTTTTTGCTCAAGAGTTTCTTCTCCAATGGCTGAAACAGAAAGCGGGACATCTTGAAGACTTTCACTTTTCTTTCTTGAGGTAACAACAACCTCTTCAATAGTTGCTTGAGATTGAGCAGATATATATCCACTGTATGCAGAGGCATTAATAATTGCCAATGCAGAGATAGCAGAAACAATCTTGCCGAACACTTTATCAAAAGACTTTTTATTAAAAATCTTTTTTAGGTTTTTAGAGTTGCTTGTTATAGTATTTATCATGGTTCCCCCCAGGGATAAATTTTTTTAGAATTGATTTACAGATTGAAAGCCATCATAGAAAAAGCTTCCATTATAATTTTTGCTTAAGCCAAGGCTCAAGTTTTTTAAAGACATGCCTAGACCATAGCAAATGAAAGTAAAAATATTAAGTAAATATTAAAAAAACACCCTTTATTTTAGAAAATACGTATTTTTTCGTCATATTAAGTAGACTTACGCACAATGTTTACAAAAATTGCCCCAAAACGCTTTCTTTTCTCTATATTTCTAATAACTGCATTTATTGGAATTACGCTTACGAATCTAAGGGAAGCTGATCAGTTATTTGCTGAGATCCAAACTCAGATTTCTGATAGCTTAGGTTGGTTGATTATCCTACTAACGAATGGCTTTTTGGTTTTTGTAATTTATTTGGCTTTTAGTAAACATAAAAAACTTATCCTTGGGGGGCCAGATGCTAAACCAGAGTTCTCACGAGTGAATTGGATAGCTATGCTTTTTAGTGCTGGCCTGGGTGTTGGATTATTATTTTATGGCGTAGCAGAACCTATCATGCATCTTAGCTCCGATGTAATCCATAAAGAAGGTGCCTCTTTTTCTGATAAAGCTAATCTTTCAATGAATCTTGCCTATCTGCATTGGGGGTTTCATGGTTGGGCAATTTATGGTGTCGTTGGATTATGTTTTGCATATTTTGCATATAATAACAAACTACCCTTTCGCGTAAGTTCGTTTTTCTCAGGCCCCCTTACAAAAAATATTTGGGGAAGAGTTTCTTTGGATGTCATTGCAATTATTGCCACAATATTTGGCATAGCCACATCGCTCGGACTTGGGGCAAATCAAATTAACTCTGGCCTTAGTTACATGGGCGTTATTGAAGGGAGTTTTGTTAATACTGTTGGGATTGTCATCCTTATAACTCTCATGGGTCTAGCAAGTGTTGTTCTAGGTTTAAAAGTTGGTATTAAAATTTTGTCTCAAATAAACATCATGTTATGCATTATTTTTCTCTCATTTATTTTTCTTGCTGGGCCAACAAGCTATATCTTAGATGGCCTTGTTCAAAATTTAGGCTCTTATGCTCAAAAATTATTAAGCCTATCTACTAACACTCAAGGTTATTCAGATTCTTCTTGGCAAAATGCATGGACTCTTTATTATTTTTCTTGGTGGTTCGCTTGGTCTCCTTTTGTAGGATTATTCATTGCAAGAATATCTTACGGCAGATCGATCCAGGAATTTCTAATAGGTGCTGTACTTGTTCCAACTTTTATTGTTTTTATCTGGATGGGCGTCTTTGGTAATGCAGCTATCTATCAAGAATTTATAGAACCAACATCCCTTAGTACAGCAATCAACAATGATATAACCATTTCATTGTTTGTCTTCTTGGAGCAATTTCCTTTTTCACAACTAATCATGTGGCTTGCAATTGTAATAATCTTAACTTTTTTTGTGACTTCATCTGATTCAGGCGCCTTGGTTACATCGATGTTAACTGCTGCCAAAAAAGAAAATTTTAAAGATGAGCCGCCAATGATTTTGAGAATTGTTTGGGCATTATCTCTAGGTGTAATTTCAATCGTGCTTTTGGCCGGAGGTGGCATAGGGGCACTACAAACATCAGTTATAGTTACAGGAGTCCCATTTGCAATTTTGGTTTCATTTGCTGCAAGAAGTCTCTTAAAAGACCTTAATAAATGACCTCTACAATAAAAAAAAATAAAGAGATTGCAATTAAATTTTTTGAAGCCTTGAGCTCTGGATCTGAAGCCTATTTAGATTTTTACAATGATGATTCGATTATCTGGACTGCAGGTAATAATGCTATTGGCGGGACAAGAACTAAAAAAGAAATTATAGATTTTGCTCAAGGTATTCTTGCTGCATTTCCAACTGGCATTACATTTAATATAACTGGAATGACTGCTGAAAATGAGAGAGTTGCTGTGGAAGTAAATGGAGAAGCAATTCATGCATCAGGAGAGGCCTACAATAATAAATACCACTTTTTGCTCACAATTAAAAATGGAAAAATAATTGAGCTAAAAGAATATATGGACACTCAGTTAGCTGCAAAAATTCTTCTTGGAGAGTAAAAAATTTAAATACAAAAAGGAGGTTTTATAACCTCCTTTTTTTTAGAAAAAAATGTGTAAATTTAATGCGAAATAGGTGGTAAAAAAATAATTAAATAAAGATTGGACAGTTATATATAGAAGGCTTATTATCAAAAAATTAATAAGAATATATTTGGTAATTTTTAAGGCTTATACATGACCAAACAATCCTCTAAATTTCCCTCAGATGCTGAAGTAGTTATAGTTGGTGTTGGGGGTATTGTGGGATCAATGCTTGCATACTGGCTTGCAGAAATGGGACAAAAAAATGTCGTAGGTCTAGAGAAATCTACCATTATTCCATCAGATATTGCATCGACTGCTCACGCTTCAGACTTTGTCTACAATACTACTCATGACAAGCTGGGCTGTTGGGCAACGAACTTTAGTAGAAACTTTTATGAAGATAATGGCTTCTTTTTAAAAAAAGGAGGTCTGGAAATCTGTCGCAAAGATGACGATGCGCGCTGGGAAGAACTTAAACGAAAAGTTGAATCTGGCAAAGCCTTTGGAACTAATGTTAGGTTAATTTCTGCATCCGAAGCTAAAGAAAAATTTCCTTTGTTAGATGAAGAATCAATCCGGGGTGCAATGTGGGATCCAGATGCCGGCTTAGTTACCCCCCGCTCACAAGACGTTGTGAACTTTGCAGTAGAAAGCGCTAAAGAAAAAGGTGCTTTATCCACATACACAGATACCCCAGCTGTAGGTTTTGAAATTAAGGATGGTCGTGTTACAGGAGTCAAAACTGATAAAGGCACCATCAAAACTAACAAGGTTGTAATTGCATCAGGAATCTGGGGGCCTTTAATGGGTGAGATGGCTGGTGTTCCAGTCCCATTAATGCCAGTAGAACATCCTTTGCTATTTTTTGGCCCTCTTCCAGAAATACAAGGAACAGATGAGTTTCTCGTCTATCCGTTACTTCGTGATCAAGGAAATTCAGCCTATGTTAGAGATACTGGTAGACTCCATGGTGGGATGCTTGAATGGGGTTATTACGAAGATAAAGAACCTCGACTGGTTGATCCTGAAGATATTGGTAATCCTGAAAAGACCATGATATCTGATTCGATGAGATATTTGGATCTTGAAGAGATTGCAGAGCCGCTAGAAAAAGCATTCGAGACTACCCCAATACTCAATGAACTTGGCTGGGATGAAAAGAGTTCATTCAATGGTCTTCTGTCTGTAACCCCTGATGCAGGGTCTTTAATCGGCGAAAGTCCAGAGGTCAGAGGCTTCTGGTTATGTGAAGCAGTATGGGTGAAAGATGGTCCTGGATGTGCAAGATTATGTGCTGAGTCTATGATGCACGGCAAAACTCAGGTGGACATGCATGCTTTCGACATCTCGAGATTTTATCCCGTACAAAAGGAAAAAGAGTTTGTTAAAACGCGATCTTTTGAGAATGCTCAAACTATCTATACTCCTGCTGTTCATCCAAGAGAACCTTATATCAGTCACAGAGAATTATATGTAAGTCCTTTTTATGAAAGAGAAAAAGAGCTTGGTGGCTTCTTTGAGAATGAAGTTGCAGGCTGGGAACGTGCTCTTGCTTATGAAAGTAATAAAGAAAAACTTAATAAGTATTTAAAAGACGTTCCTGTTAGAGAAAACGAGTGGGATCGTCGTCATGTGCCATATGAAATTGCAAACGCTGAACATCTTGCCATGAGTGACTCAGTTGGCATGATCAATCTTTCACACTTCCCTATCATGGACATAGAAGGTCCAGATGCAGAGCATATTTTGGAGTACCTATCAGTAGCAAAAGTTGGTGGCAATACTCCAGAAGGTCGCATGATTTATACAAATTTTTTAGATGAGGATGGTGGAGTCCATGCAGACCTTACAATATCTCGCTTAGGTGCAGATCGTTACAGAGTGGTTACTGGCGGAGCAGATGGCAATCGAGACTGGGTGACATTACGTAATTATCGAGACGATATGGGGCTAAATGCTGATATTAGTATTCGCACTCATGATATAGCCACTCTAGGATTGTGGGGCCCTCAAGCAAAAAATGCTCTCGGCCATTTTATTGATCCAAATGAACTAGCCATAGAGAATTTCCCTTTTGTTGCTGCAAAGAATCTAACCCTCAATTTATCTGGAGGAAAGAAAATTGATGTCTGGGCATCACGCATTTCCTACGTGGGAGAAAGTGGCTGGGAAATTTATTTAAATAATGACCCTGAAGAGGGTTTGGCTCTTTACGATTCATTATTAGAAGTTGGAGTTGTGCCTGTTGGAATTGAAACTTATGCCAATAGCCGACGTCTTGAAAAGAGTTTTAGACTCCAAGGTGCAGATCTAGAAACCGAATACAATGCTTGTGAATCAGCTATTGAAAGGCGTTTAGTCAAAGAGGCAGATTTTCATGGCAAAGCAGCTCATCTTGTTCATCGAGAAGAAGAGCCCAGCGCAATTTTATGCACGATGACATTAGATAATCTTGATGTGTCTGGAAGCGGTTCACGCTATCCAGTTGGAACATCTCCAATAATAGATCCTGATACAGGAGAAGTGCCTATAGACAGCAAAGGTCGAAGATCTTACACCACTGGCATGTCTTACTGTCCATCAATTAAAAAATTCGTTGTTATGGGGTATCTTCCTAAAAATATAGCTACACCAGGGAAGTCACTTGCGCTTGAATACTTTAATGAAGATGGTGATGGTGTTTATCCTATGACTGTCCAGATAGTTGGCAAAGGATCTCTATATGATCCAAACAATGAGAAGGTTCGAATTTAAATAATTTCAATGTAATAACTTATATAAGGGGGTAAAAACAATGAAACATCCAAACCATCCAAGCGTCGATCAAAGTGATCGAGTGGTACCATACAATCTTAGACAGAGTGGCAGAACGCCCACTGAGCTACTGATTTCAACAAGAGTTAGAAAATCACCTTTTTGGCATCTTTCTCATGAAGCTGGTTGCTGGCGAGCAACAGTTTACAATCGCATCTATCATCCAAGAGGATACGTCAAGCCTGAAGATGGCGGAGCCATGGTTGAATACGAAGCATTGGTTAATCGAGTGACCATGTGGAATGTTGCCGTTGAAAGACAAATTCGAGTCAAGGGTCCAGATGCTGAAGCTTTTACAGATTATGTAATCACTCGTGACGCGACAAAGATTGAACCAGGTAACGGGAAATATGCAATTTTATGTAACGATAAAGGCGGTATTTTAAATGATCCAGTTTTATTAAGATTGGCTGAAGACGAGTTTTGGTTTTCTATTTCTGATAGCGATCTATTGTTATGGCTTCAAGGAGTAAATATCTCTAAAAAATATGACGTCATAATTGATGAGATTGATGTGTGTCCTGTACAAATCCAAGGGCCTCTTTCTGAAGATCTTATGGCTAAACTTGCTGGTGAAGAGCTCAGAGAAATTCCTTACTACGGTCTTATGGAGACAAAAATTAATGGAGCAGATGTAGTGATTAGCCAAACTGGTTTTACAGGTGAGAAAGGCTATGAAATTTATGTTCGTGATGCGCATGAACATGCTGAGACTATTTGGAATGCTGTTCTTGAAGCTGGAGAGGAATTTGGTCTCATGGTTATTGCTCCTGCTCATCACCGTCGAATTCAAGCTGGTATCCTATCTTGGGGTCAGGACTTAGATCATGAAACATCTCCTTTTCAAGTTAACTTAAGCTATCAGGTACCACGAAACAAAGCAGCGGACTACATTGGTAAGGAAGAACTTGAAAAACAACGTGCAGTTATTGATGGCGGAGATGCTCCTTTTAAAATGCGCATGGTTGGCATGATTTTTGGTGGAAAAGAAATTACAGATTATGCGCCTGATTTTTGGCTAATCGCTGATACAGATGGTAATGATATGGGTTATGTTACTTCTCCATGGTGGTCACCAGAATTAGAAACAAACGTAGCTTTAGGATGGGTACCATGGACGTCATCAGAAATTGGTACCAAATTACAAGTCAGATTACCTGATGAGTACTCAGAATCATCCGGGGTTGCTGTACAAGGTGAGATTGTTGATGTCCCATTTAGAGAATCTGTGAATCCTAATAAGCGAGAAGTCCAGAAGGAGAAAGGACTCGATTACGCAGACTAAGAGTAATTGTGAGATCGGTTCATATTTGGGCCGATCTTCATTTTAAGCCCTCTCCAACCAAGGGAGATCAACGGTTATTGCTTTTAGCTCAGAATCTGGGGTTGAGATAATAATTTCTTGTCCACTATTTGCATGCTCAATATCTAAAATGGTGTAACAAATATTCTTGTTTAGTCTTGGTGAATATGCCATTGCATTCATAGACCCAACTTTCTTTCTATCAATTAAAACAGGTAAGTGCTCTTCATTGAAAAGCGTTATAGGATCACCTTGAATTTCAGCTCCAATTAATTTCTTTGCAGGACCTTTTAGGCTAATTTCACGTAATGCCTCTTTGCCAATAAAATCATCAGCCTGATCAAGATCAACCATCCAATCTAATCCAACTTCATAGGGATTATTTGTTCGGTCGATGTCTGCTAAATAACTTAGTATTCCGCCTTCTAGCCTTAGAATTACATTTGGCGTACCTGCGCTGATATTGAAATCTTGGCCTGCTAGCCAAAGTATTTCCCATAATTCATCTCCCTTAGATTGATCTTGAAGAAAAATCTCATAACAGAGCTCTCTGCTATAACCCATCCTTGCAATAACCATAGGTATTCCTTCGTGGACTACTTCCTTAAACCTATAAAACCCCAAGTCATTTACCCAATCTCCAAAAACCCTAACCATCAACTTAGTAGAATTAGGTCCTTGAACTTGAAGTGGTGATACATCAGGCTCATGAATATCCACATCAAACTTAAATCCAGCAGCTATACCCTGCACCCACAAGAGAGCATCTCCATCAGCCAGAGAAAACCAATAGCAATCTTCGTCTATTTTTAACATGACCGGATCGTTGATAAATCCTCCTTTGAAATCTAAAAACGGCGCATACATTGCTTGCCCATTTGAGCATTTTTTAATGTTTCTAGGTGTTAAGAACTGTGACAATGCTTCAGCATCAGGGCCCTTAATTTGAACTTGCCGCTCAACACCAACATCCCATAGCTGAACACCATTTAATAGATTATTGTAATCTTTAACAGTCCCCTCATAACTAATAGGCATATACATGTGGTTATAAACTGAGAAAGCTTGCGCTCCATATTTTATGGTTGAGTTAAAGTATGGTGACTTTCTCACACGAGGGCTGAATACTAGTTTAGAGGTATTGTACATAGCAGCATGCTATCACTTTTTTTATTGCTCTTGAATAGATGTATAAGAGAATTATTTTCTTGTAAAAATCGAATAATTTTTATTAAAATTCGTCTAACCAATCAACGGTTTGTTTGATGCCTCCAATTGGAAAAAAATGAGTTTGTTCAACATTAAATTCTGGGTCTTTGGATTTATATTCAGCCAACTCATTTAAGATCTGTATTGGTTTATATGGCAACAAGAGTTTTGTTAAATCTTTTG